>JBJELA010000339.1:0-6667 GCA_051878915.1 Candidatus Weimeria sp. | reverse complement strand
CAGAATAAGGTTGACGTTTTTGATGAGCGTCGGGTTGAGCTTCTGGATCGCCGAAACCGTGGTGCTGTATTTCTTAGCAATTCCGGAGAGGGTATCACCGCTTTTTACGGTGTAGTAGACAGGAGTAGATTCCTGCTTTTTCACCAGAGCATTGACCTTTGCCTGCACGGCAGAGTAATCATACCCGGCAGCAGTGAGGCGCTCTTTGCGGTCGGTTCCGTTTCCCCATTTGCCGTCCAGCACCTCTTGCGCCAGCTCATCTACGGTCTTTGCCGGAGTGACCGGAGCAGGAGTGGCAGGCTTGCTGTCATCGGACGCAGACTTTGTAAAGCCGTTGAAGCCGCCGTTCTGGATAATGGCAGGATAATCCACATAGGCGTAGTCCATATCCACATTACCACTGATGCCGTCAACAGAGCCCTTGGAAGAATACTGCCAGATGCCGTAGTCGCCCTTATAAGAACATTTGCTGGCATACTGCGCTACCCAGTGAGCGTAGGGCGTGAGTTTCGTGTCATCCATGCGTTCTTTGAAGCCGGAAACAGCGGAGCCATAGATCCCGACGAAGTATCCGGCATCTTCCATAGTTTCACAGAAAGCAATGGTGGCCTCAGTGATTCCGGCTTTGGCAGAAGCGGGCTGTGCCTCGTTATCCATATAGACTGGATATTCCAGCTGCTTGCCCTTCAGGATATGCAGGAAGCGCTCGGCATCTGCTTTTCCGGCGGCAGCAGTCACGCAGTCCTTTCCGACAAAGTAATAAGCGCCGATGGGGATACCGGCAGCCTTAGCGCCTTTGTAATTTGCTTCCCATTTGCTATCCGTATAAAAACCGGCATCGGAGCCGCCAGCCTTGATGATGGCAAACTCGATACCGGCCTTTTTGACCTTATTCCAGTCAATGGTTCCCTGCCAATGACTGACGTCGATTCCTTTTCTCGTCATGTTATTTTTCCTCCTCTTCGTGACGGTCGTGGAGCTGCTCCAAGACCTCCTTTAATTTCTCCGGTACCGGCAGGCCGAGATGTGCTGCGTTCTCCGTCAGAGACAGACCTTCATTGGACAGGTAGAAGAAGATGATCGCCGTGCGGAGCACTCCCGGATGTCCGAGCACCTGAACATCAATGACGTTTCCGATGCCTACCAGCAGGAAGATCAGCACCTTGCGGCAGATTCCCTTAAAGCCGACCTCGCTTGAGAGCTTTTTGTCTGCGATGGCACATATGATGCCGGTAAGGTAGTCGCAGGTCACAAAGATCACCAGAGCAATCAAGAGTCCGTCACAGCCGCCAAGGAAATAGCCAAGCCAGCCTCCGACAGCGGCAAATACCAGTTGGATCGTGTTCCAGAATTCTTTCATGAGAAAATCCCTCCTTTGTGCAAAATAAAAGCCACCTGCATTTTGCAGACAGCCTCGTGAACTGTATCCGTGTATAAAGTTATATCTGTTTTGGCAGCGCTTCCCAGAGCCGCATATCTTCCTGTCCCAGCGACCACATGGCAAAGCCTCTCACTCCCCAGCGGTAGGCCGCTTCGTTTGCCCAGTAAACGAGCGAGTCCACATCCTGATAGTAGAGGATGGAAAAGCCGTCTGCGTCTCCGAGAAAGAGCCTTGCTATCCAGATGTCGATATCCTTTGGCGTGATGGTCACCGTATAATCGTTCCCACAGGTCAGGTCAAGCTCATGGGAGTGGTAGAATTCATAATCCAGCGAAATACTCTCGCTGCGTGTCGCATCCTCCTCGATATCCGAGGTCAACGTAAACACCTGAAATTCCGTATCCCACGTGGCGTTCGACCGGCTGATCCTGCCATACTGCGTAACTGTGCCGTCCGGGAAGGTAACATCAAAGCGTTCGTATGGCTCGTAAGTCCACGCATCGCCAAGGCGGAGCAGCTCGCAGACCGTCCGGTTATCTGATCGGTATCCGGCATAGCCTCCGGAAAAGCCGCTGACTGTAGCAGTGAAGCGAAGCGTATAGGAAGAACCGGAATAAACACGCACCTTATTCCCACGGATACGCATCTCGACCGTGTACATGGATGGATCGGTACGAAGGTCGGCGTTTGCTGTCCGCTCTATGGTCTGGCTGTAGCTGCCAAGGAGCGTGCTGCCGTTATAAAGCTCCACAGCCTGAGAATCATAATTCAGGCAGCAGAACAGATCACCGCAGAATACTCCGGCCTTGCCACTTCCTGTTGCAGGAAAGGCCAGCCTTGTCCGCAGGTGAATATCGGAAAAGCCATCGTATCGCCATGCGAGCTTTCCGGAGCCGTCAAGCTGGGAGTAGACGCGGCTTTCGGAATATTCATCTTCGCGCCATACCGTCCAAGAGCCTGAAAGGGTCGTCCAGTAGTTTGTTTGCAGCACACCGTAGTCCCGGAAATCCTCATACCAGATGAGGGCAGAATCCGGCTTTCGCCTCAGCATTTCGCAGGTGAGCTTGAAAGCTCTGTCCGGCTGACACTCGTTGCCGTCCACGTCGATAAAGTGGCGTGGAGAGAGAGTAAAGGTCGCAGTGCCTGCAGAGGGAGCCTCCGAAAAGCTGTTGCAAACACGGTAGCCGTAAAACTGTACGCCTTTTACATCTACGGATATCACGATGGTGTGCTTACCGGCAGATAGTGAAATGCTGCTGGCGAGCGTTGCCCAGAAGGTGCTTCTCCAATATGGCCACCAGAGCCTGCTTTCCGTAAAATGCGTCGTGTTGCCGTCAATCGAAACATAGATGCCGTTTTTATCCCAGAAGGGATAGCAGAGGCGGATGGCTATGTCGTAGGTTCCGGCGCTTGATACGGAAAAGGAATATGTGGCAGAGCCAGCATCACCGAGAGTGGCCACGCCGTTTTCAAAAGAGACAATGCCGGAGTAGGAGCTTGTCGTTCCATCCGCATCCACATAGATGGTGCCGAACTCAGCGTGTTGTTCTTTGCTGTAAGCCGTCAGATAATGCCGCCTGTTATAGGTTCCGTTCATCAGAGGATACTCATAGCTTGTGGCGTCCCGGCCTTCCATGAAGTCGTAGACCTGCGGAAGCGCCCAAGGCACCATATCGTAATCATCCCAGTATGCGAGGATCGGGATGAAGGGCTGCGGTGGGGCATCATCTGTAAAATTGTACTGCCCGGTCATCCAGTTCTTTGCCGCATAGTAGGTATTTGATGTGCCGCGATAGGTTTTACCGAGGTTTGCAGGAAGATCATAAATCTGCCAGTTCCAGCCGTATGCGGGAAGGCCGAAGAATATCTTCTCCGGATTCATGACCGTGACCGCGTAGTCGTAAATGCTCTCCAGCCAGTCCCTTGGAGAGACAGCGCCGGGAGCAGAACCTGCCCACGCCATGCCATAGCTCATGATGGCTGCCGTATCGCAGTAAGCGTTGAGGTCACCGTAAACGCACCAGTTTTCACCTCCGACCGAGCCGTTGATGGAATTCATACCCGGCAGGCAGATGTTCATGAGTTTGCTGTTATCATAGCCTTTTACTGTGTTATAGATATTCCGAAACATCGACGTAGAGGCAGCGTGCGTGGAATATCCGTCGCCTTTCTCAAGGTCAATGTCGATGCCGTCGCACCACGGGTATTTTTCCATAATGCGGACGATCTCCGAAAGGAAAGTATCCTGAGCACCGTCTGTGTTATCCCGGAGAGCGGTAAAGATGCTGTTTGTGCCATCGTTGGATATCGTCAGGAGCCATTTGATGTGCGGCCATCGGTTGATGTAGGTCAGCATATTGGAAATGGCCACGCCGCTTTCCGTGATGATACCGGTGCGCGATACCTTAAAAGAAAAGAGACCTACCTGTGAGAGGCGGTCTCCATAGGCGGCAAGTGCCTGATACATTCTGGAATTGCCCATGAATGTCCAGACCATGCATTTGCGGCCTTTCAAATAATCATAGCTCACAGGGCATCACCTCCGTCCTGCATTTCCTGAAATTCCACATAGATTCGAGCCGACTTTTTATCCTCGACCGTGATTGGGTGCTTGCTGTCACCGGCAGCAGAGTATTGGAAAAAGCCGTCCTTGGCTGTTGCAGCGCCGTTCTTCAGGCACTCCCTCGTAGAAGCGAAAAGGTCAAATTCATCACCGGCGGCTGCAGCTGCTTTGAAAGTCGCCTTATGGGCACCTTCACCCAGCGCAAGCGAAATACTCCCGGCAGCCATCGTCTGAATCGGATAGACCTTGTAGTCAAGACCGGCAGCCGTGGAACCGAGATTGAAGATGACGCAGGTTGCAGCAGAGCGGACGATGCCGTTATAAAATCTCTTGCCTGACTTAGCATCATCGCCATCGTATTTTTCCAGAAACGTTTCGGTGTTGATGACAAAGCCTGTGACTTTATCGCCTTCCTGCAGCATCAGATCGGTGAACCAGACCGAGCCGGTGCAATCTGTGACGGTGGGCTTTACCGTAATGTTTACGACGCGCTTATCCTGTTTTTTTGTAATTGTCTCTGTAAAGCGTGTAAACTCTGGCATTTATCCATCCTCCGTCCATTGAATTTCTGATACATGGCCTACCCAGCCGGTGGCGATGGAGCCGCCCTGCAGGAGCATATCTGTGATATATACAGTTCCGGTGCAGTCGGTCACGCATACCCGGATGGTGATCTTTGTAACGCGGCCATACTGAGGAGAGATATCCTGTGCCACGTGTGTAAATGAAGCCATAGAAATCCCTCCTTCAGATCAGGTCTATAAATCGTGTTTCCGTTGTTCCGTCCTCGTATTCAAAGGTCACCTCAATGCCCACCTGTCCATTCGTACCTTTTGAGAGATTCTCGGAGGCAATCTGCGCTGAAAAGGTATAGCACTGCCGGTTGGCGGGTGTTATGGTCTGTGAAAGACTCTTTGTGGTATTCAGAGCACCTTCGCATTTGAAGGAAGCCATGCCGGATACGCCATTATTTGCATCCACGGCAAATCCGGAGTTTTGCCAGTAGGTAAGGACGGAATCTGCTCTGGAATTACGCAGGTGATTAAACGGCACCAGATCCTTCATTTCCTGACTGTCTATCAGATCGGTAGACTCCAGCGTATCGGCTGCGCTATCCCAGCGTGAGGAGGAATCGCCCAGCTCCCGGAGCGTGGTGGAAAGCTCCAATACGGTATTCCAAGGCTCCTGCAGGTTGTATTCTCTGCGGACGATTCTGGTCTTTACAGACAGGTTCAGGTCGTCATCCTTCACCATGACCGTATCGCCCAGCTCCCATGTTTCATGTTCATAGCCGGTTAACACCGACAGATCCATCGCCTTTAGCACATAGGAGATACGCGGAGAGGCATAGTCCGCAAGTCGCATGTGGGCATATTCCAGCATCTGATACGGATTGGTGAAGTTCGAGCAATCCAGCGTAGCAATTCGTATTTCGGAAGTATAGGTCGTATCCTGTACATACTCGTTGCCGCCATTGATCGAAGCAAATGTCATGCCGTCCTTGCCATAGGCGTAAAGCCTTGTAATCAGGCTGGTTGTATCAATGACGCGCTGGATGGATTTCATATTTTTCTTGTAGCAGAACAGCACGCCGGAATCCTCACCGGAGAAGGTCAGGAGCTTCACGATCCTGTTTGCGTTATCGAAAATCAGGTCGCCGCCGTGAATGTTCTGTACTGCCCGCAGGATCGCCAGCGCGTTTTTCTCAGAACAAGTCCAAGTACGCTTTGTGGAGACATTAACCGTGCCCACATCCCAGTCAGTTCCCTGAAGAGCATAAGCTATCGGCATATCTGCCGTGTCTGCGTTAAAGGTAATCTCATCCTTTTTCACGGAGTAGGCAAGATCATAGAATGCCGCCTCCGCATAGACCGTGGTGATGGCCTTGCCGCTTTCTTCCTTATCATCCGTAATTGTGCGGATACGATAGGTGTCGCTGACAATACGCACGGTCTTTTCGTTATCGATATAGGCGCGTTTGCTGTCCTGAAACGGCAGCTTAAATTCCAGCTCATCCACGCCGTTGATTTCACTGGTCACGATGATGTCATAGGCGTTATCCAGCACAGCTTCTACATTCCCGTCTGAGTCCAGAATGACCGGTCTTGCATAGCCAAGTTTGGTATAGAGCGGCTTTGGATTATCGTACAGACTGATAGATGTCAGCGTAGGCGTCCTTGCTGTATTTGTGGTAGAAAGCGTGACGCGGTATTTGATGTATTTCTTTGCAGGAGATTCCAGCTCGCCGTTTGCACCGACAGCCTGCCACTCTGTCCAAGTGGAGAGGTCATCTGAGGTGGCCGTTTCCACAAGCGAGATAGAGGTCTCTCCCGGAGAGTAATCTGCTTTTACAGAAACTCTGCCGTTGCCAGTCACGCCACAGTCTTTTGCTGCAGTAATGAGCTGTCCGCTTGACGGATAGACAGAGTCTGTAGCTCGAAGCGTAACGACATCCGCTGTCGTCAAAGCGTCCACATCACCGGTCAGATCTGCACCGTTTGCGGAGAGCGATTCCAGAAAATATTCTGCAAGGTCATCGGCGGTTAGATCAGAATCACAGTCGAGGAACCAATCATCAAAGCCGCCTGCATACCAGTAGGAGTCTGCGTGCATTCCCCAGATGAGGTCAGCCACGCAGCTACGATTCAGCTCTCCGGTAAAGGTCAACACATTTGACTGCCAAATCGTGCCGGAGCTCTTATCGCCAAGGATGTATTGCGCCG
>JBJELA010000338.1:3818-6746 GCA_051878915.1 Candidatus Weimeria sp. | reverse complement strand
AGAACAATCACCCTGTTATAATCCTCGAGCTCCATCTGATCTGTGGAAAGGAGCACATTCTGTACATGAAGCTTGAGGCTGTCACTCGTCTCCTCTCGTGAATCATACGGAGTTATTTCGCGGATCTTCTTCCCCGAGGCGGCGGAGCATTTCCAGAGCGTTTTCTCAGTATCCTTCTGATCGACTACTATGTAGTCAGCCCTTCTGATCAGCTTCTCGTCATCCTCGTTGATCCCGTTCTCCTCAAGTCTTCTCGCGAAAAATGAAAGCACGAGCTTCTTTGCGCCGATTGTGTCCGCCAGCACTCTGCTGTGAAGCGGGTGCATGGCTGCGATAAAAATATCGGAATCAGGATTATTCCGCAGGTTCTCTGATAATACCTCTTCTATGACTTCAGCAATCCCGCTGTATGAAGCTTTGCTGTAACTGACCTTTTCTTTAGTACCGTTAAGAGAGGAATAATACCAGTTGTTCTTAGGATTGATAACGACGTGGCCGTCATCTGCGAAACGCGCGAATTTCCAGACTCCGTCCTCGTCAAAATACTGCTCCCTGTATTCTCTCCCATTCTGAAATACTATCTGAGAGGACATGAATCCTCTGTCATCGTAGTTATTCCTGCAGTAGATCCGCCCGTTTTTATACTGGTCCACCCTGAACATATTGCCGTCCTCCGCGAACTCTATCTGGGCATATTTTTCATTTTTTCTTTTTACAATAACCGCAAATGGTGAATAGATGAACTCTATGTCATCCGGCCAGGAAAGATCGTGGAAAGAAAACGGCTTCATCTGTTTTGCGGAAATGCCCTGCATAGCATCGAAGCATGACCAGTAAGGCGCATGAAAAACACCCTGTCTGTGCAGAAAATGCCTGAAATCCGGGAAATATCCCAGCACCAGGATTTCAAACGGGGCTACATGTTTTCTGAAAAACAGCTGTATCTGTTTTACTGTATCGTCAAATTCTGTTACTTTCCTTGAACGGTACCAGAACTGTTCATCTCTTTTCCAGTCATTATCCTGATACCATGCCGGTATAAAATACTGCATTTATCCTCCAGTCAACGCAAATCCTCTGATATCCGTCTGTTACAGAAAGAAGCTGTAGGCATCATATCTGATATAGCTTCCTATCTCCTGAATAAAGCTGCAGATGATACTTACAAGGATCATAGCTGATGACGGAACCCAGGCAAGAGCCACAGGAATTATTTTTTCCATTGAGAGAATAAGAAAAATAGCCATACATCCGGCCTGAAGCAGTCCGCTGATGATGCTGAGCCTGAGTACAAGTAGTACCAGATAATTTCTGGTCTTATTTCCAGCCGGGATTCCTATTATGCTGTCGCCGTTTTTCTGCAGCTGACGCGAGCTTTCCATAGGGGAAAGCATAATAAATGAAAACACTATCGCCAGTATCAGGATTATTATCAGATATACCGCTATTCCCAAAGGCCTGGTCATCACCATCTCATCTAACGCATGCTTTATTCCTTTATTCTCCGGGAATAAAAGGACAAGCAGACGCAGAATAAACTGCGGCACAAGAAATGCCGCAGATGCGAACATCACCGGCATGATTCCTACCGGGTTGCGTTTATAGGCCATATAATTCTTATCTGCATGAATATTGTGGATTGAAGTCCTCTGCAGCGGAAGCTTTATCAGAGAATTCTCGAGATATGCCGTTGCTGCAACAACTAAAAGGCTTGCCACTATCAGCATCGGATACCTGAAAAAATGATTTGCGCTCAGATTTCCTGTCAGCGTTGAAATAACATTTATAAGGATTATAGGCATTGAAGCGCCTATTCCACGATTTTCATTAGTTGTGCAAAGAAAGAACGTGAGCATGGCTCCGGCAAACATTTCCGCAGCTATCACCGCACGGACAGCCAGTTCTGGTCCGGCATCCGCGCGGATCGATATACCCGCCGTATTTATGAGCGACATAAATACCGCCAACACGATACAGACATTAAGCATCCACTTATTCTGTCTCTGTTTTGATATCTTTGCTCTGCTGTTCGCGCTCTTAAGCGCTGAAAAAACCTGCACCAGAAGTGATGCGTTTATGTATGGCATGACTCCAAGAGTCATGATAGTCCGCTGATATCCATTACCGCTCAGCATCATTGTCACCAGTGACTGGGCGTTTACTCCGGTGGAAGCGCCCGTGTCACTGGCAATGCCGTAAAGTTCTATACACCTTCCGGCCAGATATATGACAAGCACCAGTACAGTGAATAGTATCCTTTTCGGCATTTCATATGATTTAAGCTTTATCATGATCTATTTACCTGAAGCGGCACTACCTCATCCAATGATTCTATCTCATTTGATACACTGTCACCTGATACGCTGCCGGCTGTTGAAGCTGAATTTGCCGCGCTGACCTGCTGTCCAGATGTACCAGTCGTTACGTCATTTGTTACTGCGGAAAGTGAATCCTCTGCTGAAATGCTGAGGCTCTCCGAAATACTGTTGCTGTTCTCTGTCTCTGACTCGGAAGCAGCCGTTGATGCAGACGCAGATTTACTCTCACTGGCTGCCGCACTGGCGCTGTCACTCGAGCTTGCTCTCTGGCTTGTACTTGTGCTCTGCCTTACCTCTGCTGACTCGGATCCTGACTCCGAGGTGCTTTCGCTCGCCGGAGCGGCACTAAGTGAAGCTGACACTCTCCGCTCTGCTGCTCTCGTCGTCGTTACTGTTGTCTGCGCAGTGTTCCCTGTTGTAACTGCTGCCGTGGCCACAGGAGTAACTGTCGCCACAGTCTGTGCAGGTGTTACTGCCGGCTGGATCACATTTGTTGTCGAGCCGGAATCAGAGGTGCTTGCGGATTCAGTATCTGAAACACTCTCAGAAGTGCTGTACGAAGTACTGTCTGACGCGCTCTCTGAAGCTGACTCTGTCGCACTCTCCGAAG
>JBJELA010000338.1:0-3718 GCA_051878915.1 Candidatus Weimeria sp. | reverse complement strand
CTCTGTCGCGCTCTCCGAAGTACTGTCTGATTCGCTGTACGAAGTGCTCTGTGAAGCGGCCTCAGATGTTGATTCACTTGTGGACTGCTGCTGAGCCTCCGAAACAGAGGTTGATGTGCTCTCTGATGCAGCTGCTGATGAGCTCTCGCTGGTCGATTCTGAAGTCGATGTAGAAGTACTATCGCTGGTCGATTCTGAGGTCGATGTAGAGGTACTCTCACTCGTAGATTCTGAATCTGAAGCACTCTCGCTGGTCGATTCTGAGGTCGATGTAGAAGTGCTCTCGCTGGTCGATTCTGAGGTCGATGTAGAGGTACTCTCACTCGTAGATTCTGAATCTGAAGCACTCTCGCTGGTCGATTCTGAGGTCGATGTAGAAGTGCTCTCACTCGTAGACTCTGAAGTGCTCTCACTTTCTGACTCTGACTCCGATGCACTGTCGCTTGCGCTTACGCTTGCTGATTCAGATGCTGATGTCGAAGCGCTCTCCGATGCGACTTCACTTACAGACTCTGACAATGATTCACTGCCACTGGCGCTTACGCTTGCTGATTCAGATGCTATAGCAGATATGGATTCAGAAGTACTCTTTGACTCCGATGCTCTGGCGCTCTGTGACAGAGACCGTATAGCCGAGACACTTGCTGACGTCGAAGCTTTCTCCGATACCGACGCAGATGTCGACTCAGACATAGACCTCAGCATACTTACAGAACCGGCTTCTTTAGTATAATTGGCCTTCGGGGTTATTAAAACATATCCACGGTTTGCATCTTCCTGTCCCCCTGATTCAGCAACCGTGCAATGGATAGTATTCGAGCCGAGACTCTGACTGTAATGACCAACAGTATCACTTGATGCCGCCTCAAGAAGAACTACAACATTCGCAATAGCCTTTCCCCACTGATCCTGCTGGCCCATATACGTATCAAAGCTTACATTTACGCTGCCATTTACATCAATAGTGCTGGTCGTAGAATAACTGTCACCCCAGTAGCGGCCTGAATAGTCTACAGTAGTAATATTTGCTCCAAGAGCCGTCTTTTCAACATTACCGGTTTTTGAATCTATCTGAGTACTCGAATACGAATCGTTGTTATTTACAAAGCCGTTATCGCCGTACGTGTATGTATTACCACTGGCATCAGTAACAGTAATATTCTTCGGGCTCTCGGCTCCTCCGATTACATTCAGATAGAAACCGAAGTACTGCTGGCCACCGGAGTTTCCCGTATTCTTTGCCTGATAGGTAAAATCCCAGTGAATGTTCCCGGTTTCGATATCAAGCACACCATTTGCTTCTTTAATCGTTAAATTCTGACCAGAATGGAAAACCTTGACATTTGTCAAAGCTTCCTGAGCGGCTGCTTCGCTAAGAGACTGCGAGCTGCTCTCACTTGCCTGCAGGGACTCAGAAGTCGAGGTGGAGAGGCTTTCGCTCTCTGATCCAGAAGCACTGTCTGCAGCAGAAGCTGATTCTGAAGTACTGTCTGATGCAGAAGCCGATCCTGATCCGCTGTCCTTTGCAGCGTCCGATTCTGAACTACTGTCACTGGCTGCGTCCGATTCTGAACTGCTGTCTGATGTAGCATTCGACTCTGAACTGCTTCCTGACGCAGCGTCCGACTCTGAACCGCTGGCTGTGGCAGAATCCGATTCTGAACTGCTGTCCGAAACCGCCTCTGATTCTGATCCGCTGTCTGCAGCGGAATTTGATTCAGCGCTGCTGTTACTCTCTGTAGTGGATTCTGTAGAAGTACTGTCCGTCCCTGACTTTTTTTCGGTTACTGATTCAGATTCGGACCACGATGTGGATTCCGAGGCAGAGGTCTTCCCCAGTGCGCTCTCAACCATAGAGCCCTCATCTGACTGGCTCTCCAATGTTGCTGCATAGACCGCGTTGCCATTGCCAAACATTCCTGCCGCTCCGAATGCTGCTCCAGTAATGGCTGCTCCCTTAAGAAGCGCGCTCTTCCTCTCATTCTTCCTGCTGTCGCTTTTTGAATTCTTTCCGGATTTACTCATATGATTCACCTCATTGGTATTTTTCCTGCAAGGTATCTGAACATACTGCAGAAAAAACAAAAAGTTACGCCTGCTTTCACAGGTATCAATCCTTACTGTATTTTTTTCTTATCCTATATTTTACCACAAAAAAGGCAAATAGTCATATAGTTTTTATAATAAAAGTATGAATTTATTAAATATAAATTGAAAAAATGTAAGGAAACGCGCGTAAGCGCGTCTGATCTGCGGTCTGACCGGGGCGGTGCCGTGAATAGTAACCATACCTGAAGCGGCAGGAATCAATATCCGAGCTCTTCTCCCACAAGAATGACCTTAATACGTCCCGGTATCCTCGAAGCCCTTGTCACAACAAACTGACAGCAGATCGTGTTCTTGAGACAGTCAGCGCACTGTCCTGTAACAGCACAAGGAGTATCACAGTGAAGACGTACTGTATTTGCAGGTGATGCAAAATTTCTGACACGGCGGATTCCATCCTCGACATTCGCTACGACTTTATTCATTCCGGCGATAACGATGACCTGATCCGGCCCATAGATGAGATAGCTTAATCTGTTTCCGGATCCATCAATGTTTACGAGTTCACCATTTAAGGTGATGGCATTCGTACTCATGAGAAAAGTATCCGCATTTATCTGCAGGCTCTTTAATCTGCTCTGCTCATCCTTTGTCTTTGCGTAATTTTCCCTTACAATAAGAGTATGGCCGCTTTCTGTTATCATCTGCTTTAAATCAGTGTTATCGATCGTCATCGAACCGCCATAGGATACAGTCCTGCCGGTCGTAGCAATTCCATCCATTCCAAGGGAAATCAGCTCAATGACCTTTTTCTTTGCGCTCTCTATATCCGGGCAGTAGAAACCCTCCATATTTCTTGCTGAAAGCTTATGAATTATGTTTTCTGCCTGATTCTTATAAAAAATCTTCTTATTAGCGTCTGCTTCCATAATTACCTCCGTAAAATGCATGCTTTTCAAACAATATCCTAATTATATATCCGAAAGAGCTGTCTTTCAACATTTTCGGAAGCGGAAGGATCTCAGCACAGTACAATCCTGTTGAAATAGTTGTACTGCTTTATTATCTCACTGTAGCTTTTTGGTGTCATGCCGGTGTATTTTTTAAAGGATCTGATAAAAGCAGGCTGGTCATAGTAACCGAAGTCAGTCGCAACCGCGCTTATCTTTGACGATGGATTTTTATCGATGAAGTCAATCGCCCCCTGGAACTGAAGTATGCTGGCGTATTTCTTTGGAGAGATCCCCATGACATCGCTGAACACCTTCTCTATGTATCTGGAGGTATAGCCAGAATCCTCGGCAATCTGTTCAATCCTTACAATCCCCTTCCTGTCGGAAATCTCAGAAAGGACGGCGCGGACAATCTCCCCGGTCCCGCTGAAGATCTTATCATACGAGGCTAATTTTTCCCTGTAATACTTCAGGAAAAAATCACAACGGCTTCTGAAATCAGGAAGCTCATTTAATTTTTCGATCAGAAAGGCGTCATCGGAACACAGGCTGAAATCTATCTGATGGCGGTTGTATCCGGCAAAAGTCCCGTCCAGAAACAGCGGTTTAACGCCTGGCAGAAACCTCATGCCAAAATATGTGTGTCCCTCAACCATCCAGGTTTTACCGCGTTCAAAAACTGTTCCGGCTGCAATAGCCAGATTTTTTTCACCTGATAT
>JBJELA010000337.1:0-6751 GCA_051878915.1 Candidatus Weimeria sp. | reverse complement strand
GGAGACATATTATAACCTTCCGATGGGAAACGTGGTAGCAGTAATGAATAAAAAAGGATATGGCTTTACATATTTTATCCGTCAGGACGGTGTAAAGTGCGTAAGGGATAAGAATGGGAACGAGTATGTCCTTGCAGCGGCAGACAACAGGGTGCTTCCGAAGGGGACTATCGTAGACACATCCCTCGGAAAGGCCGTGATAGCCGACTCCACAGGAAATAACAGCCGGACGGACATAGATATTGCCGTAAACTGGTAAAAGAAAGGTATTTTATAATAAAAAATGGATGGTATAATTACAGACATCTCTGACGAAAGGGCCGTCATCGAGACAAGTGACGGGGAAAAGCATAAATTCCTTCTCAGGAGATTTAAGTACGATAACCCGGATGTTGCTGATGAGGTAGTGATAAGAAAAGGCCCTAAGGGTGCGGAGATCTACCTTAAGGGCGAGGAAGAAGAGGAAGAACCTGAAAAGCCGAAGAAGACCAGAAAGAGACAGCGGTCTGAGGATGAGTATGATGAGGAAGATGAAACATTTTCTGACGGCAAAGACCATCTGGGACTTGCAGGCTTTGTCTTTGCGGTAGCCTCATTCCTTCCATTTGGGGGACTTGTAAATGCGGTGATCGCCCTTTTTATCTGCCTTAAGGCAAAAAAGAGCGGGGATAAGCTTGGAAGAGCGGGTTTTCTTATCGCAACGATACGGTGCATCATTTCCTCTATCATCATCATTATCATGCTTATCATCGGAGGCTCTGCCATTTCAAAGGTCAAGGACTCCTTAAACCTCCTGAACAGCCTTACAGGTACGGGCAGTACCGAAAGCTCGTCAGGAGAGTCCAACTGGATAGTAAACGGGAAGTCATATGATGATGGTTCTACAGACAGCTATACAGAAAACGACAGTACGGAAGAGTCAACAGACGGACTGTCCGGCGGTACTGACAGCAGTGACAGTTCTACCGATAGTATGGATACTTCAGGCACTTCCGATGACCTGACACAGACAACTCCGTAACAAACATTTGTTCTTACATATCTTCAGGGGCGGATTCTTCCGCCCTTTAGAAAGCGCGATCTATGGTAAAAACATATATCCTTGACACAAATATCATTTTAAACGACCCTCATTCCATCACTGGCGGTTTTGCCGACAACAACGTCATAATCACATCCACTACCTTGCAGGAGCTTGACAGTAAGAAACGTATGGGCGGCGAAACGGGGTTTAACGCAAGGCAGTGTGGAAAGATCTTAGATAACTTAAGGCAGAAAGGAGACCTTGTAAAGGGCGTAAAGAATGAGTCGGGCGGCATCACGAAGGTAGAGCCTGACGGGGTATATAAAGACCTTCTTCCGACAGGGTATTCGATGGAGCTTGCAGACAACCGTATCATTTCAGCCTGCATATCCATAAAGAAGAGGCAGGGTTCTTCAAGGAAGCCCGTGATACTTGTAACAGACGACATCCTGATGCGCATATCCGCTACCGCAGCCTTTTCCTATGCGGGAGTAAAGATAGGCGTTGAAGGGTATGAAAACAGCCATATCGCTGACAAGGATACATTATATAACGGATGGTGCGAGATAAATACCGATAAGGAGACTATTGATAAGTTCTATAAGCAGAAATCCCTTACGGCTGATGACATCATCCTCGTGGAAAAGACAGATGATGACATAAACGAGCCTGTGGAGAATGAGTTTTTTACGTTCAGGGCGGACTCGCAGTCAGCACTTACGGTGTACAGGCACGGACGGTTCATGCTGATAAACCCGGAGCAGTCGATAGGATGGGTACGTCCGAAGAACGAGCTTCAGACTTACGCCATCTGGATGCTTAAAAACAAGGACATCCCCCTCAAGATACTCATAGGCTCTGCGGGGACAGGAAAGACTTTTCTTTCCCTTGCGGCGGGGCTTGACGGAACACTCGGCACAAAAAAGGAAGGGCGTATCTATGACAGGATACTCATTTCAAGGCCTATAACAGGCTTTTCCGAAGTAGGCTTCATGCCAGGGGACCTCGATGAAAAACTGCATTATAATAACCTTTCATACATAGACAATCTTGAGCGGCTGGCAAAGCATGGCGAGAAGGAAGACCGTGAGCAGATAGAGATGCAGGTAAACGACCTGTTCGAGTCAAAGACCATTGAAGTATGCGGTCTTTCTTTTATCCGCGGGCGTTCCCTTTCAGACTCATTCCTTATCTGCGATGAGGCCCAGAACGCAAATTCAACCCTTATAAGGGATGTTGTGACAAGGGCGGGAGAAGGCACGGCTGTAGTTCTTGCCGGGGACCCGAACCAGATAGATATAGGAGACCTTGACAGAAGAAACAACGGTCTTGAGTTTGCCGCAGCCCGCATGAAGGGTTCAGACAAGTGCGCGATACTGCGTTTCCCGGCAGAGGTATCCGTAAGAAGCCCTCTCGCAAAGGAAGCCGCAGAACGCATGAAGTAAGGCGGATATGTCATATACAGTAACGAATAAGTACGGGATAGAGGTCCGTCTTCCGGGAACGAAGGGGACGGGCCTTATCCCTCAGATTGTCAGTATCTTAAACGACGCAGGGATAAGATATATGACTGAAGAGAAAACAGCAATGCCGGGGTTTAGTCCCCGGTTTTTTTGTATCTACGGGCATTTTTTGATATCTCTCACCTGTTTCTGGGAACTTCATCTTCCACTTTAGATATGTAACAGAAAAGACCGGTCTTAAAAGGAGGATATTATGATTAAAGACGATGGTTTAAAAGATGAAGAGAACAGAAAAAACGGTGAGAACAGAAAAGCAGGAACGACAGAGGAAAAGACCATACAGGGCAGATGCTACCTTGCCGTATGCAGGGCTTTTGCGGACAGGACGCTTGATAAGCTTATGGCAGACGATACGCTTACGATGGACGACAGGCTGAGAAGCGTCCTTATCCCCGTGACATCGTATGCCGTAAAGCTTGGCGTAGAGCCTCAGTATCTTAAGACCTGTGTTGAGATGATCTCGCAGATGTGGGCAGAGAAGATAATAGCTGTCATAAAGCCTTTTATCTGAAGAAAAAAGGGAAGGGCATGGTATCGGGGCGCAAAGCGATTTTGCGTCCTGAATACCAGATCTTTTTACTTCTAAAAACCAAGACATAAGTAGAAGGTTTCAAACTAAACTCATGATAAAGGAAATTCTATGGATAACAGCGAAAACACAACAGACTATCGTTCCCTCATTAAAAAGCTTCATGACGAAGATGCCCTCGTTACGGAGCTTCCGAAACTTGTTCTGAAACTCTATACGGAAGGCGAGGATATCTGTCCTGTCGGTGAGGCGGTCGATGAACTCGGTTTCTGGGATGAGTGGCACAAGGCTGAAGCGATGGAGAAGATGAGGGAAGAGGAAGGGCTGGTAAGTTATGACGGCCTTGGCGTAGCAGAACTCATGAACAGGGTATGTCAGGTAACCCTTATCGAAAAAGATGCGTCGGAGAACTTCGATGCCGTTATAGGGGATGGCATAAAACTTTTAATTTTCACAACGAGCCGCTCCTTCCTTACCCAGTTCATTCTTTCGGATATTGCGGTAAGAACAGGCTGCACGGAAGATCTGTACCGGACAGTAAAACAGGGAAAAGAAGATATCTATATACAGGTAAAAGAGTACGGATATGAAGATGACTCGGAAGAAATGGAGTCAATAAGAAAGATAAACATACTGAAAAAAATACTATAAGTTTTACAGGAGAACACGATGAAGCAGAAAGGCAGTTTCAGGGTATATGACGGGGGAAAGAGCCCGAAAAAGAATGAGTATGATGATGATTTCATAAACGCTGTCCTCAGTATGGAAGAAGAGGAAAAAAGGGAAAAAGCGTTAAGACAGGGCGGAAAGCAGGTCTGCGAGAAGAACGTGAACAAGGCTGTCCCTGCGGGATACAGGGAAATTGATACGCCCGACGCTGATACAAAAAGACAGCTTGATGCCATAAAGAGAAGGCACGTTCTGAAGTGCTGGCAGCTCTTTGAAAGGGCTATGCTATGCGTCTGTATCGGATGCCTCATCTATTCGCTCGGAAGAGGACCTCAGACAAAGGTTTTTTACATATCGTGTATCACTTTTCTTCCGATGGCAGCGGAGATAATTCGCCAGCTCATCTGTTCCATCCCGGAACGGAAGCGGTATAAGAAGAGAAGGGCAATGCTCCTTACAAAGGAAAGCGATGACGACGATATGCCTCAGGCTCCTGCGAAGGTGCCTCAGACTCCCGCAAAGGCAAAGCTTCCTTATCCTTCCGACATAAAGGAGATAAAAGACTCTATACCTTCCTATATAAGAAGCGATGCGGATGTGTTTGCTTTCTGTGACAGGTTCTTCATGGGTGATAAAGACACTGACCTTGAAATGGAAAAGACGCTTTTTAATATGCTGCTGCTTTATACATTCGATACAAAGAAATCCACGAAGTTTTCCTATATGACTGTACTGCTCGATGAAATGACGGCGGATACAGACTATCTTTCAAAGCGGTGCTTAGAGGAAGAGATCTTTGTCTATCCGCTTTCCATGGAGTGTCATCTGTTTGACAGGTGCCTTGATGTGGAAAGGAAGAGGAGAGTCATACTCAAGCTGTCAGAGAAGCTTAACTTCCTTAAGGGAAAAGGTTCTTATCCCTCAGAGAGTAAAAGACTTTATCCCTCAGAAAACTGAAAAATGTTTTCTACCAAGACATATATGAGGCAGTCGGAAATTGTTTTCCGACAGACCTTACTATTGATTTGTTTCTAGTACCGGGGAAGACTCTCCCCGGTCATGGCGAAAAACGGTTATGGACAAAAGCTCTGGAAACGGAGCCATAAATCTCTTTTCTGTCTGACCGTAAAGGCAGATGGGAAAGAGTCTCCTTTCTACTATGATAGTGTTGAAATGTTGTCTTTGCAAAAGGCTGTGGTTACTCACTTTGTTCTATTGTTGTTTCATTTTCATTTTGTTCTGTCCATGTGGGTTCGACTCCCGCTTTCGCCACTCGGTCCCTGACAAAGCAGACCATTGGCAGGCATCCGCCAGTTACGGGTGCCTGTTTTTTGTATGCGAAATGCCATATAATTATCACAGGTTTTTATCCCTTGGAAATCTGACTTTTAAAATCTACCAAAACATAAGTGAACAGAAAAACAGTAAGGCTCGCAGGGGCAGGGAAGGAGAACACTTACGGTAAAGGATTTTAAAGAATGGACAAAGCACTTAAGGACAGAAAGTAATTTATAAGAAAAGGAGAAAACTTATGAGCACATACACATATGTATTCCCTCTTATGGGATATAACTACGCAAAGGAAATGTTAGAAAAAAGCGGATACGAAGTAAAGCAGGATGGCAGCGTCCCGCAGCGCATCACGACAGACTGCCCGCCGAAGGAGTTTCAGGAGAACTTCAACAGGTACATGGGAGACCAGGGGACCGACGCAGGGGAAGGCGGTGTGATGGATACCATTCCAAGAAGTAAGACTCACAGCCTCTCAGACATAAGGAAGGTCTTCAGGGAAGAGTACAGAGGGCACTGCACCAAAGTCCTTCTTGAGACAGAGGAGTGATCATAAAAAGCATATACCAAAACATTTATAAGAGCTGCTAAAACAGGCAGCTCTTTTTGTGAGGTATATATTATGGGATTTCTTAATATGACTGCCGACGAATACTGTTCGTCTCTGGAAGATTTTATCCTTAAGAACCCCGGCAAGGTGAAAGACTACTTTTCACTCAGCGGGCATACAGACCTGTTTCATAAGAAGCAGACCGACATGGATATGAAAGTGCGGTGTATGGAAAAAGGAAGGGATATATCGACTTTTCTTGATTATGTCCCTGATGACGGGGAGTTCTTAAGTGCTGATGACATCATTGAAAACGCCTTGCTCTATAAGGAGAAGGATATTTCAGAATGGATGACTGAAAGAGGACCTGTAAAGATCGCCTTAAACATCCCTTTTGATAACGTGATCGGCTACGGCTATCAGGATAAGACTCTTGAAAAGATGGATACGCCGGTACTGCGCATGGTGCTTAAAAAAGATCCGTCGGACCAGTTCTTCGGTTTCAAGGTACTTACATCGTATCCGTATCTTCGGGACGAAAAAGCCAGATATCTGCGCCAGTTTGTCTGCTCGAAAGCAGGCATTGACCCGTACCGTGATGGGAAGCTTACAGTCCCGCCCGAAAAACTGTCAGACTTAAGGCAGGAAATGATGACGAAAGAGGAAGCACGGGAAGAGATAAAGAACATCATCTTTGAGACCTTAAAGGCAGACCGTGACAGAAAAAAGGAAGCAGAACAGTCCCTTCTTAAAGACTTCTGCAGGGAATATGGCATCCCGCTAGAGGACGCTTCCATTGAGAATACGGTAAACAAGAAGAACGGCAGATATGACAGGAGCATCGTAGTCTACGGAAGGACGGTAGGCTTCATAAAAGCTGATAAAGGATATGTCGCTGAAAAGTACCGGGGTCTTGGCGAGGTGCAGAGTATTTTAAGAAAGAAAAGGAAGACCAAGGAAAAGGAAGAAACGGAAAGATAACAGACGGAGTTTTGCTCCGTCTTTTTTATCCCTCAGAAATCTCTGAGATAAAAAATACCAAGATATAGATATAAATGAGAAATTTGTTACTTATCAATAAGAGAAAGGAGTGCAAAGGAGTTTATTTATGTTTACTGTAGCAGGAAAAGATTTTCCGGACGCACTGCCGGAACTCCACACCCATG
>JBJELA010000336.1:0-6861 GCA_051878915.1 Candidatus Weimeria sp. | reverse complement strand
TACCGGCTTTGATGTCGTTGATAGCCTTTGTAACGTCCATTGTAACTGTACCAGTCTTAGGGTTTGGCATTAAGCCCTTAGGTCCTAAGACACGTCCAAGACGTCCTACAACGCTCATCATATCCGGAGTAGCTACTACAACATCGAAATCCAGCCATCCCTCATTCTGGATCTTCGGAATAAGCTCCTCAGCTCCTACATAATCAGCTCCGGCAGCCTGTGCCTCATCAGCCTTTGCACCCTTTGCGAATACAAGGACACGAACAGTCTTACCTGTTCCATGAGGAAGAACAACAGCGCCACGGATCTGCTGGTCAGCATGACGGCCGTCACATCCTGTACGGATATGAACCTCGATGGTCTCGTCGAACTTAGCAGTGGCATTTTTCTTTACGATCGATACGGCTTCTGCCGGATCGTACTGCTTTGTTTTATCAAAGGACTTTACAGCGTCCTGATACTTTTTTCCTCTTTTTTTCATGGTGAAAAATTCCTCCTGTGGTGTTTATGGGAAGAGGTTCCCTCCCACTTTACTCATTAAGGAAGTTCTCTTCATTAAGCTCAAACTTCGCCGCTGGCTCGTTTTCGCTAATCTCAGAGAACGACCTCGGATTGGATTCGAGCTGCGTCTTCGACTTGCTCTCATCTCAATCCTTTCGGTCAGTCGACTACTTCTACGCCCATTGACCTTGCTGTGCCGGCGATCATTGAGATAGCGGACTCAATATTTGCGGCGTTGAGGTCAGGCATCTTTGTCTCAGCGATTTCCTGAAGCTGAGCCTTTGTGATCTTTGCGACCTTGTTCTTGTTCGGCTCGCCTGAAGCTTTTGAAAGCTTGCATGCCTTCTTTATAAGAACGGCTGCTGGCGGAGTCTTTGTGATGAATGTGAAGCTTCTGTCAGCGTAAACAGTGATGATAGTAGGAACGACTGTGTCTCCCATATCAGCTGTCTTTGCGTTGAACTGCTTCGTAAACTCTACGATGTTTACACCATGCTGACCAAGTGCCGGGCCAACAGGTGGAGCCGGTGTAGCTTTGCCGGCCTGAATCTGAAGCTTGATATAACCTTCGATCTTCTTTGCCACGTTAATTCTCCTTCCTGGATCTGACCATAGCCGGATCAGATTTTCCTAACATCTGCGAACCCGATCTCTACCGGGGTATCGCGCCCGAACATCTCGACTGAGATAGTGACCGTCTGCTTTCCTGGATTCAAGGCAGTGATGACTCCGGTCGTATCCTTCCAGATACCACCGATTACAGAAACAGTGTCTCCCTCGGCAAAATCAACGTTTACTACCGGCTTTGTCTTTATGCCAAGACTTCTCATCTCATAATCAGAAAGAGGTACCGGCTTGCTTCCAGGTCCAACGAATCCTGTCACTCCCCGGGTGTTACGTACGACATACCAGGTGTCGTCGTTCATGATCATTTTGACCAGTACATAACCCGGGAAGAGCTTTTTTGAAACCGTGTGCTTTTTGCCGTTCTTTACTTCTGAGACCTCTTCGGTCGGAACTCTTACCTCAAGGATCTGATCCTCAAGATGACGGTTCGCTACCGCTTCTTCAATAGTGGTCTTTACTTTGTTCTCATAACCCGAATAGGTATGGGCTACATACCACTTTGCTGAATCTTCTGTCTCTGCCATTAACGCATCTCCTCCATCAGAAATTCCAGAGCTAATCTCTTATCAGAGCTTTATAAACTTATCAACGCCGTACTGGATTACCATATCAAAGAATACGATAAGCAGTCCGAGGATGATAGAAATGATGACCACAGCTGTGGTCTGGCGACCAACGGTCTTTCTGTCTGCCCAGACGATCTTTCCGAATTCGGTCTTAATTCCATCCCACCATTCGGAAACTCTCTTTTTCTTCGTCTTTGTCTTTGCTTCTGCCATAGAACGCTCCTTTACTTAGTTTCCTTATGTAAAGTGTGTTTTCTGCAGAATGGGCAGTACTTCCTGATCTCCATTCTCTCGGGATGTGTCTTCTTGTCTTTTGTCAGATTGTAGTTTCTGTGCTGACATTCTGTGCAGGCAAGTGTTATTTTTGTACGCACAACTTCCACCTCCAAATCAATGTATTTGTTGTGTTTTAGGGCTTTTCTTTTTTCCGCTACGCCCAAAAATCATCACACCCATGCAAGATGAATTGCAGATGATTTTAGGCAAAAAAATAAGGCCCTGCCTTCCGTCACCGTGACATAATATCACGTGAGCCATTCCTTGTCAAGCATTTTCACATTATCTTCAAATTTTTCTTTATTTTTACATCAAAACGTGGTAGTATTATTGTATATATTTATACTCTGATTTACTATGGCATTTTCATACAGACAGGCACAGGCCGGCAGCTTATGTCTATTCAGGAAAGGGATTCCTGAGTCCTGTCAGTATAGTTTCACGGAAGAAAGGAGGAAGTGCTCATGGCCATCATTAACAGCACGGTAGTTTTAGGCTACCTCATGTCCACATACGGCAATCAGACTTCCTCCGCGAAGTATGATAACCATAAGAAGAGCGAACTGCGCGACGTCTACAGCCGCATGGTCCGCACCAACAGAAATTCTCCTGTTTATAAAATCGACTACACTCCGCGTGTAGCGGAATTCGCGATAGACTTAAAGGCTAACGCCCACCAGATGGAAAACATCGTGACGAAGATGGGCGGCGGCTCCGGAAGCATCGAATCCGTCCTTAATGAAAAAAA
This sequence comes from Candidatus Weimeria sp., assembly GCA_051878915.1. Taxonomy (GTDB): domain Bacteria; phylum Bacillota; class Clostridia; order Lachnospirales; family Lachnospiraceae; genus Weimeria. Next base: position 4,143 of record JBJELA010000336.1, on the reverse strand, counting down.
GGCCTATTCCTCTAATGAGGACCAGGTCTCTGTAGACTATATAGGAAACCAGTCTGACGATGTCGACACCTCTTCTACTTTTACAATAGATGTAAAGAGCCTCGCGAAGCCTCAGGTAAACGAGGGACATCCCCTCGTAAAGACGGCAGCCGACTTCAAGCCTGACTCATACAGCTTCGACCTCGATACCAACTCAGGCTCATACGAGTTCCAGTTCACGGTAAACGACGGTGATACAAACCTTGATGTCCAGCAGAAGATCGAGAGACTGATAAACAGGTCAGATACGGGCCTCACTGCTGAGATCAGGGATTTCGGGCGGATGTCATCGCTTGTTATCACCTCGAAGCAGACAGGACTTTCATCTACTGAGAATTACCTGTTTAAGATCAGCTCCGGATCCAGCTACAACGCCATCAAGGCCTTAGGCATTGACGAGGTTACCCAGCCGGCAGAGAACGCGACCTTCTCATTGAACGGCACCGAGCATCACGCCCTGTCGAATTCATTTACCATAAACCAGAGCTTTGCAATCGACCTTAAGGATACGACAGAGCCCGGAAAGCCTGTTACAATAGGCTTTAAGGCTGATACAGACATGATCACCGACTCGGTTTCAGAGCTTATCGACTCCTACAACAGCTTTATCGCTGTGGGGCAGAAGTACGCGGATACCAGCGGAGACGAAAGCCTCGTAAAGGAGATGTCTTTCGTAAGCAGCTCTCTTAAGGATCAGCTCGAAAGCATCGGCATCACTCCTGATGACTTCGGCCTGCTGCAGATAGACAAGGACAAGCTCGACGACTCAGTCTCCGGCCCCGGCGTAAAAGAGGCCTTTCACAGCCTGAACGCCTTCAAGGCCGCCCTCCACAGAGAAGCCGAGAAGTCATCCATAGATCCGATGCGCTACGTGAAGAAGATCACTGTTGAGTACAAGGATCCTACCAGGAATTACTTCACAGCGGTCTACGCGACCAGCCCGTATTCAGGCCTCCTTATCGACGAGAAGTTGTGATATCCTCTGATCAAACGTGTGGCAGGCAGCCACCTTTTCATGACCCCGCCGCGAGATTTTCTCCCGCAGCGGGGCATTTTTTTCATCCATATAAAAGTCAGCCTTGTCGAGAAGCTCGTCCTCGCTCTCAAACCAGACGAGATCCTCCCCATCCCTGAAATAGCTGTCAAGCTCCTTCTGGTGGTTTGTAAAAAGAAAGCCTCCCGCGCCAAGGACATCCCAGACGCGGAGCGGTATCCCGGTATGTATATTTGGAATTGTAAAATTGAGATTTACCGCCGACCTGTTGAACACCCACGGCATGATGACGTGGTAGTCTGCCGGCCCCATATTTTTCACAGAAAAAAGCTCTGAAGAATCGCTCTCCGTAAAAAGGCAGACCGAATGGGTCCTCGAAAGAGCCGCCAGCTCTCGCTTCCTCTGGATCTGCGCGCACTTAAAGCCCAGTGAAGTCACTGAAAAAACGAACGGCAGCTGTGAAAACGAGCGGTCTGATTTTTTAAAGTCAAGGCACTCCATCAGCTTTTCGCTGATCCCTGAGGTTATCATGTCATCGAAAAAATGCTCAGTTCCGAACCTTCTGCTCTCTATCTCCATACACGCGTCAAAATACCCCTGCAGATACTCTGGCAGCGCTTCCTTTGTCTTATCGTATGAATTTTTCTCATAGAGCGAGCCTACAAAGCTTAAGGAGTCCTGAAGCGTCTGTGTCATCTCGTGTGAAAAGGGAGACGGCTTTTTAAATAACCTGTCAAGACGCGCGGTATCAACCCCCAAAGGCAGATACTTCACATGCTTTACGCCCAGAGACCGGAATCTCGCGACTGACTCGACATCAAATAAAAATATCCGATTTACCTCATTAAAGACCGACTCGTGGTACATCGAGATAAGCGGGCTGTCACAGCTGTAGCTTACGTACTCGACGCCCTTCCTCTCACAGGCGTCCGAGATCACCGGGAAATAATTTATCGTGAAAACAAATTCATAGCTGTCATTTTCAAGTTCATGTTCTATTTTTTCAGCAAACTCACCATTAATATCGTAGCTCATCAGCTTCTGGTATATGCACCTGACCTGGTAGCCCGCCCTCTCGAACGACGCGAGCACATCATCATAATTATAGGCCTTCCACCGGTATACCAGTATTTTTTTCACAGATTCTATTTTCATTTTCAGTTCCTGTCGTGACCTGACCTGTTCACAGGCTAAGCGTAATAAAAAATCCCTGTTCGTAAGGCACTACCTGGAAAAAGCTGTGTACAGCAGCTTCTGCAGTACGATCTCATAGGTATAATTGTTTTTAAGCTTCTCGAAACCTGCCTCCGCTATCCTCCTGCGCTCATCATCGTGATCGAGGTAGTAGGCGCAGAGGTCCTTCAGTTCATCGAGGCTTTCGTACATGACGATCTCTTCGCCAGGCGTAAAAAGCTCCTGAATCTCTTCCTGGTAGTTTGAGATGCAGAAGCCGCCGCAGGACATGATATCGAAAATCCTGAGCGGCAGCCCTGTCCTTATCGGCTTCGAGGTCGTATTTATATTTATTTTTGAGCTGTTAAAAATAACCGGCATCTCTTCCTGTGACTTCGCGAGCCCAAGGTTGTGGATGCGCGGCATCCGAGAGGTGTCGCTTCCTGTGTAGATCGAGACATTGAAGTTCTCGGAAAGCATCCTGAAGGTATCCTCACGCTCCGCGGCAGTTACAGCGTTTCCTATATATTCCTGGGCAATACTGCGCCTGTCAGTAAGGAAGCCGCCCTCCATCGGAGCCGGAAAGGCCCTCAGGGATTTTTTGATCTCACTTACCATATCATCGTCAAGAAGCTCTTCTATGAAAAAATAACCGTAGACGAGCTCCTGAGCCTTTATAATCCCCTGCAGATACCCCATTGTATGTTCAGACAGGCCTTCTGCGTCAGCGAGTGGATTTTTCTCAGAATAGAGGCTTCCGACAAAGGCTATGTCGTGGGAGAATTTCCTGCGCTGGGTGTCGCTGGAATTTCTGATCACCTGCATCCGGCGCCTGACTGAACCCGCGAGCGGCAGGTGGAAAACACAGTCCGGGTTCAACGGGTGAATCTCGTTGTAAAGCGCCCTGTCAAAAATAAACGTCCTGTTCCACCTGTTCGTGATCGACGAGGTATACAGTTCCAGGACCGGCGCGTCAACGACCCATGAGACATATCTCAGATGGTAGATATTCGCGATCTCTGATACATACGGAAAAAAGTCAATTGAAAACAGAAAGTCACACGGATTTTTTTTCAGGAAATCATGCAGAAGCGTAACCGAGGTGGACGCTATATCATCCTTGCAGGTGATCTCACGTCTGTATTCTATGACCTCGAGCCCGAATTCCTGAAAGGTATCGATAATATCGGGCTCAAGAATGCTTCCGTATCTGACAAAAACGACCTTCATATATCCTCCCTGGTCACACAAACTCATCAAGCACCCGATGAAGGAACTTGTCAATTGAGTAGTACCTCTTCACCTTCTCATAACCATTTCTGGCAATCCGCGCCCGCTCGTCCTCGTGGCTTAAATAGTAACCCGCTTTATCGAGAAGCTCCTCACTGCACGAATAGAAGTCATAGTCCACCCCAGGCACGAAGGCGGCTGAGCCGTCCTCAGTAACTGCATCGAGGAAGAAATCCTCCTGATAGTTGGAAAGCAGAAAGCCGCCGCAGCCCATAATATCCATGCAGCGCTGAGGGATACCGCTATCGATGCTCCTCAGCGTAATGTTCAGATTGATCCGGCTCTGGTTGAATACGTAAGGCATCACATCTAAATAGTCCGCGGTTCCATGATTTACAACGCCTTTGATCGAGGCTGAATCGTCAAGGGTATAGAGATCTACCTTATATCCCGCGCCGAGGGCGCTTAAGTACCTGATTCTTTCAATGCTTGTAAGCTTTCTCCCGATCACATATTTAAGAAGCCGGTAGTAATCCGGCTCAGCGAAATTTTTCTCCGGGTAGACAGGAAAAGCCTTCAGCAGCTCTGAAAGCGTATCACCCTTTAAGGCCGGTTTTATCAGATCGCTTCCATATACATGCGACTGCGCGTCCATAAGCCCCTCGAGGAAGCCCTCCATCCTCTCAGAGAGGTTTTTCTTCATCCTG
>JBJELA010000335.1:0-6862 GCA_051878915.1 Candidatus Weimeria sp. | reverse complement strand
CTCATATAAGTCATAGACGACCAATTGGTAGCCAAACTTCAACTCAGTATTCGACCCCTGAAGTTCCCGGATCCGTTCCCGAACTTTCAATTCATCAGTCGGGTCATAGTCAAACACATAGTACCCGACTTCATTACCAAGGCCGGTATTGCTGCGGAAGTTTTCTTGCCGCATTTTATTTTCCAGAATATCCAGCCGTTCTTCTATCGTTTTCATTCCCGTTCCCCTGCCAGAATCTTGTAAATACCGACCAGCCCTTCTGACTGAAGGAAGTCTTCCATCTCTTTGTCCAGAATAGGGCGGATGATCTTCCGCTCCGTTCCTGACTCCGACAGCATTCCGGCTTCCTTCAGCATGGATTTGTAATTATCTCTCGTTTTCTTGATTCCGGCATCCGTCCACTTTGCCGCACGCTCATCCTTTTCCTGGAGTCGATGAAAAAATCCTAGGATGTCACTGTCAAGCAGGATCTCATCCTGCTGAATCAACTTTTCACGGTAAACTGTATCCATGAACTCCAGAAAAGAATGATCTGTCAGCATGACCATGACAATGCAAAGCAGCTGTTGATTCTCTGTATTTCGTTTTTTAAAAAATGTAAGATACGCCGAATCTACAGCTTTTATTCTACGCGTAACTGCTTGTGCAATTTCCTTTGCCCTTGATGCGCTGGAGGCGTTAAAAATGTTTTCGTTAAGACTTACCTTACCGATATCTGCCGTAGTCAGATCTCCGGCAAGAATCTTATCAATCGCGGTCTTTATCTCACGGTACCAGAGACGGTCTTTTGTCCGACAGGAATATTTCTGATTCAGAACACTCATTGTTATCATGCAGGGTTCTCCTATAATTCGTCATAGTCCACCGCATCAGAAACGCCACGGTCAAGACGCTTAATTTCCTGATCAATCAGTTTTCCAAGTGTCCGCAGTTCCTCTTCAGAAAGAGTCACGCCTTTTCCCAGCTTCTCATGATCAGGACTCCATTCACGGATGTCGTACTTTGCCTCACGCCCGTTCCATGAAACAAGATTAAGTTCCTTAGTCCAGCCTCTAGAAGATTGAGAAATCGTGCCGACAGATGCCTTAATATCAAATGTGAAAGAATCCTTGTCAGCCATCCTTCTTCTCCCTTGCATAATCGATTGTACTTAAGTCCAGCTCCAGGATGTCATCTACTGAACAGTTGAAAACAGCGCAAATCTTCGCAACACTCTCGAGAGCGATCGGCTCTTCTTTTCCCATCTTTGCAATAATGTTCGTGCTAATCTTTGCTTTGCGCATCAGTTCGCGCTTATTCATCTTCTCATCAATAAGCTTTTTCCAAAGCCGGTCATAGCTGACTCTCATCTGACACCTCTTATATAGTAAGGTTTCAAAATAATAGAAAAGGAATTAATAGTCTCATCATATCATTGTAGTGCTATATGCTCCAACGATTTGTGACTTTATTCAAACACAAATCACGTTTCCATGATTTATTGACAGCTGTTCAGTATATTTGAGTCTGAGGTCGAGTCCTTCATGCCCGGGAGGCTGCTTTTCTGCCAACCAGTTACTGCGCGAGCAATGCGTGTGTGGCCACACGCCGCTTTCGCAAGCTCGTTGGGGAGCACCCCAAGCCCCTTGATCAACGCCGTTTACGGCGATGGCTACGCGTCCTTACGGACGCTTTCTGCTGTCACGTTCCTGTCCATCACGTTCTAATTCATCTCTGCCAAGGATCATCTCAACATTCTTCTGTGCATTGAGCAGCGCCCTCATCTCATCACGCTGTGCGCGGTACTCTGCATAGAGTTTTTTCTTCTCGGCAAGCACTTCCTCGTACTCCCTGCTCAGGTCTTTTACCTTCGGGATCTTCTTTTCTTCGAGCTTGTTGAACGCATTCTTTGCAGCCTTGTGGAGTGTCAGTTCTTCACGGTGTGCTTCAAAAAATTTCTTGCTGTAACCGCTTTTCCTGTACTCCTGATAACAGCCCTTCGTCTTGCTGTAGTTGATAATGTGTTTCTTCAGCTCCGCGATCTCCTTCAGTCGTTTTTCTCTGCTCTTTATCCCATCCATCAGGACATTGTTTTTTTCAGATGCCCGCCTTGTTCTTTCGTCCAGATCCTCCCTGCTGTGGATGTTCATTGACTGGAGGTACTGCAGGGTTTTTCCTGTCTGCTTGAGGTTATATTTTTTTGCCCAGACTGCATATCCTGCACCTTTGCCCAGTGCTTTTTTCTGTATGTCTATGAGCATATCTGGTACGACAGGATCTTCATCATGTCTTCTTACACGTGATCTGGATGGATCATTTTTTTCTTTGAAATATCCCTTGATGCTCTCCTGATCAAAGCCGTCACCAAGCGAGTCGAGACGGATGTATCGCTTCTGTCCACGCCCCTTTACTGCGATATGTTTACCTCGCTTGACTGCATATCCCTGTCTCTCAAGCTCCGTCAGAAATTCATCGAAATCCTTCGGCTCTTTCTCCCGAAATACCATCTCGATCACATGCTTTAACTCGCCCCTTCTGGTGTGTCGGGCAGGATATGTCGTGCGTTTTTCACGCTTGTCGTAAGGCTTTGGTTCGATGATTGAAAGCCCATGTTCGAAGCAGAGGAGGTCGCTGCATCTCTGAAGGGCGAACGCCGAGAGGAAGAAATTCCGAAACTTATGCTCGCAGTCAAGAGCAGTGGAATTAAAGATGATATGGTTGTGGATATGCTTCTTATCTGTGTGCGTCGAGACTGTAAAAGCGTGCTTTCCTTTCGTAAATCTCATCGCAAGTTCATACCCGATCTGGTTCGCTTTCTCCGGTGTGATTTCACCCGGTTTGAAGGCCTGCCTGATCTGATACGCAAGCACATCTCCCTTCCTGGAACGTCCTGTTTTCTTGTCGTATTCTGCCTTCGCAAGGAGAAATTCCATTGCCGCAGTACGGGGATCGCACTGAAATGAAGAGACGAATTCCCCATCTTCCGTTTTGAGTGGATTCTGCGCATAATCGAGCCGTTCCTTGAGGCAATCAACGACATTTTTCCCTTTGTTCAGATGCAGCGGTATCAGTCTGGTTGCTGCCATATTACTCCCTCCAATAGTCAAAAAAACGGGCTGTTCACAGCATCATCTGCCGCAAACAGCCCGTCGCTATCCTTCTTTTGTATCTCTTCCTTCAGCTGAATAGGAAGTTCTTAAGCCCGTTCCTCGCGTCTTCCAAAAGCACGATCATGACGCCCTCCAGGAACATGAAGATTGTCCCCGCAACGGTAAGAGCCGTCATCATCCCAAAGTTAAACCATGAGGTCTTAAAGAGGAAATATATGCCGGCAACTCCAAAGAGCAGTAGGCATGGGATGAGGATGATCCCGGAAAGATGCATGATGATATTTACAAGTAACCAGAGTAAAAACAGAACCGGTATCAGCAGCAGCGCGATCATCTTCCCGATCATTTTGAGTATGGTCATGGGATTGCCTCCTTTCCTGGCATTTCCTTCGTGTCTCGTTCTTTCTACTATCATTTTACTGGAATCCGACCGTTCTAACGAGGATGTCGATGAATTTACAGATCCGCCAATTTTCTGAGGATCTCATTCTCTTTCCTTATCACTTCCTCAAACTGTCCCATCAGAGTCTCCATGTTCTTCACATAGACTGCCCCGCTCTGGTTTGCCCACTTCGCGTACTGATTTAAGTTGTTTCCGAGGCGGTTCACCTGATAGGAAAGCTCCCTGATGTCCTCCAGGTTGAGCCTGACGCAGAGACCATTTATCGCCATTTTCCTGATAAAGGCGCTCATGTTCAAGACCTGCATCTGCTTCATTCGCAACTCTATCGCTTTTCTTTCCTCTGATGAGACCCGGATCTTAATGATCTGGTCTTTTTCAATGCTCATCGTGTCTCCCCCGCCCTCAGATACTGCCTCGTCTCCGGCGGCCTGTGGACTTCTGTGGCACATTGTTCACGAAGGGATGAGATGATGGACGGCTTATCACCTGCGTAGGTTTCTGGGGCGTTTTCCGGCTTCTCAGCGACGTTCAGGTTACCGATAGCATCCATATCCTTGCTACCCCTGTCCTCCTCGTCTGCAGGTCCATCCATGTTCAGGAGTGCATCGAGCTCCGCCAAGCGGGCAGTTTTTTCCTGGAGCTCCTTTTCCTGGGGGAACGGCTTTCCAAGCTCAGCTTCAGCGTCCACTGACTGCATTTTTAATGTCTCCAGCTGCTGTTCTGCCCCGGCAATCCTGTGCGCAATCCCGGCAAGTGTATTGTCGATCCTCGTGATGTTCCCTCTTGCGTCACTTCCCAGCATGACATGGTGCTTCCATGTGCCTTTTAAGATAAGGTCATAAGTGTTATTGAACGTATCGTATGACAGCTGCATTGCAAGCCCTCTGTACTCCCCGATAGGCGATACGCTGCCACTTCTAAACTGCCTGCAGGCTTCAAGGATAGCCGCTCCTGCATCAGCTTTCTCAGAGTATTGCCGCCCGGATACCGTCATTCCCAGGAATCCATCCTTTGGGACCGGATGTGCTTCAAGGATCCTGACGTCCTCCTGCAGTGCTGAGATGCGTTCCCGTGTGTTTGCGATAGTTGCGGGGAATTCCTTCAGTAACTTATCCTCGAGTTTGAACTGCTGACTCATATGGTCAGCCTTCAGAACCTTCAGCCTAGCAACTTCGATATCGAGATCCATCTTCTCCTTGATGAGCGGGTTCCCGGCGCAAAGCGCCTTGACTTCCGCATAGGACAATGCCTGCTCATCCACATCCTCACAGGATCTGACTGGTGACTTGCTGGTCATGATCTGGCTGATAAACCGCTGCTTGTTCTCGAGCGTCTGCCACAGATAGGCATCGAAGGTTCCCTCTGTCACGTAGTTGAATACCTGGACTTTCCTGTTCCGATTGCCCTGTCTGATGATTCGCCCGTTTCTCTGTGTCATATCAGACGGCCTCCAGCCGACATCCAAGTGGTGCACTGCTATCAGCCTGTCCTGGACGTTCGTGCCTGCGCCCATCTTCTGTGTACTTCCCATGAGGATCCTGACCTTTCCCGTCCTCACTTTACTGAACAGTTCCTTTTTCTGCGCTTCTGAGGCAGCGTCATGGATAAAAGCGATCTCAGCTTCTGGTACTCCCTGCATGGCTAGTTTCTGCTTCACATCGTCATAAACATTGAATGTCCCATCGTTTTTCGGCGTTGACATATCACAGAATATCAGCTGGGTGTTCTTTTTCTCCTTTCCTTCCTGCCAGATCTTCATGACATTTTCGATACAGATATTTACTTTGCTTCCCGGATCATCCGGGAGGTCCGGGTTCATCAGACGCTGATCAAGGCCGATCTTTCTGCCGTCTGAGGTGATCTTTAACATATTGTCTTCGCTCGGATCCACCGCATTGTTATGAACGATGGCTGCCCTTTCTGAAAGCGACTGCACCATCTCTTGCTGGATCTCTGTCGGTTTCGCAAGGACGTTTATGAACTCTGCCTCCGGCACCGGAAGATTCAGTGTATCAGCGGTCTTGATATCAGCCACTTCCTTAAACATATTCATAAGCTCAGGCAGATTGAAAAATTTAGCGAACCTCGTCCTTGCTCTGTAGCCTGTTCCTTCCGGCGCGAGCTCGATCGCTGTCGTTGTCTCACCAAACGTGGAAGCCCAGCAGTCAAAATGCGTAAGCCCCATTTTCTGAAGAGTACCGTACTGGAGATAGCGCATCAGGGTGTAAAGTTCCGTCATGGAGTTGCTGACTGGCGTTCCGGTAGCAAAAACCACTCCTCTCCCACCGGTAATCTCATCCATATATCTGCACTTCATGAACATATCCGACGACTTCTGCGCCTCATTCGCTGAAAGTCCCGCGACATTCCTCATTTTTGTATATAGGAACAGATTCTTGAATGCCTGGGATTCATCTACAAAAAGGCGGTCAACACCAAGTTCCTCGAAGTTTATTACATCATCCTTCTTATCCTCATTGTTAAGCTTTTCCAGACGGACTTTCAGGCTCTTTCTGGTCTTCTCCATCTGCTTAATGGTAAAGTTATCACCTCGATTGTGTTTAAGCTCTGCAATGCCTCTCTCGATCTCATCGATCTGCTCGCCAAGCATCCTCTCCTGTCGCTCCTTTGATATCGGGATCCTCTCAAACTGGCTGTGTCCGATGATCACAGCATCATAATCGCCTGTAGCGATACGAGCGCAGAACTTTCTCCTGTTCTTCTTTTCAAAGTCTTTTCTTCCTGCAACGAGAAGCTTTGCGGAAGGGTACAGACGCAGGAATTCCGAAGCCCACTGAAGTGTCAGGTGATTCGGAACTACAAACATGCTCTTGTGGCAGAGTCCGAGTCTCTTGCTCTCCATAGCCGCGGCAGTCATCTCGAAGGTTTTTCCTGCGCCTACTTCATGAGCCAGAAGAGTATTGCCACCATAAAGGACATGGGCGATCGCGTTTCTCTGATGCTCACGAAGCTTTATATCAGGATTCATCCCGGTAAAGTTGATATGTTCTCCGTTGTACTCGCGCGGTCTCGTGGAGTTGAACAGCTCATTGTATTTAAGAGTCAGGGCTTCTCTCCTGTCAGGATCTTTCCATACCCAGTCAGAGAATGCGTCCTTTATCATCTGCTGTTTCTGCTGTGCCAGTGTCGTCTCCTGTTTATTGAGCACCCTGGTCTTCTTTCCCTCTGCGTCCTCAGAGTAGTCATAGATCCTCACATCCTTGAGATTTAACGTGTCTTCAAGGATTCTGTACGCATTTGCCCTGCCGGTCCCATAGGTCACGTAGCAGTTTACATCTGAATATGAAGGGACGGATTTCCCCGTGATCTGCCACTCTGCAGTAAAAGCAGAGTAATTTACCTCGATCGA
>JBJELA010000334.1:0-6896 GCA_051878915.1 Candidatus Weimeria sp. | reverse complement strand
ACGAATGAGGAGAAGAGAACCATCAGAACAGCTCCGGCCGGCTCTACGGCTCCAGAGAGAACTCCGAAGATGAATGATCTGTTCTTGCTGTTGTTGCCTGCATACATAGGCATAGAGATGATAGCGCCTTCCGGGAAATTCTGGATCGCTATGCCAAGGGAGAGTGCCATTGCCGCAGAAGCGGTGATGCCGGAGTGTCCGTAGAGCATGCCTGCATATACTACACCTACGGCCATTCCCTCCGGAATATTGTGAATAGTGACTGCCAGCATCATCAGTGTGTTGTTTTTCAGATGACTGTGCGGGCCCTCAGGCGCATCGGCGTATCTGTGCAGATGCGGAGTCAGATGGTCGATCATCAGCAGAAAAAGTATTCCTATCCAGAAACCGACAGCCGCGGGGACAAATGCCAGATGTCCCATACCTTCAGCATCCTCAATGGCCGGGATCAGAAGACTCCAGATCGATGCAGCTGTCATAACGCCGGAAGCGAAGCCGGTCAGGAATCGCTGAACATGGTCCGAGAGATCTTTTTTCATGAAATAAACGCCGGCGGCACCAAGTGATGTACCGATAAAAGGTATCGCAATTCCGGCTGCAATCTGTCCGTACATATCATTCCTCCTTTAAAAAGTCATGTAAGCATCAGAAAAGCACCGAAAACTCCGCGCCTTCCATGGCTTGCTCTGTGTGAAAAAAGTACTGTAGGGTTCTCGCAGGTGCAGATGTCAGTGGTATGGATGTGTGACTGCTTTACACCCGCTTCTTCGAGAGTGATCTCAACTGTCTTCCAAAGGTCGAGCTGGAAGTGGCCGTTATGATGGTCAAGAAGGATTTCTTCTGTGTGTGCAGGGAACTCATGCATAAAGACATCTGCTACGTCTTCGCTTATCTCGTAGCAGTCGGCACAGATGGAAGGACCGATGACGCAGACCACGTCAGATGGAGATGTGCCATAGTTTTCTGACATGGTTTCGATGACTTTTTTACTGATGCGTGCGGATGTTCCTCTCCAGCCTGAGTGGCAGGCGCCAATGCATTTTCTGACAGGGTCGTAAAAAATAACCGGGACACAGTCTGCTGAAAAGACCGAGAGCAGAAGCTGTGGAACATCTGTCACAAGGCCGTCAGTATCTGTGTAATCGAGTGGACGGGTTACGCCCTTTCCGGCATCCTCCTCTGTGACTACACGTACATTTGATGTGTGTGTCTGTTGAGTGACAACGATGCGGTCAGCGGTTATGCCGAATGTCTCCGCTATACGATGGAAGTTCTCATTTACATCTGCGTCGCTGTCACCGATCCCTCTTTTGAAGTTCAGGCTTTCAAATATTCCTTTACTAACTCCGCCATACCTGGTTGAAAATCCATGCTTTAATGCGCCGTACTCAGACAGGGCATTGCAGGTAAGCAGCGGAACTTTTTTTGTCATATCAAACCGCAGGTGTTCCGCGGTATTTTTTCTCTTAATATCCATAGAAATGATTTTACCACAGAAAAAATAAACTGGGAAGGCCGTGTACAGTAATAGTATCATCTGATGAGTAATCAGACGCCAAGCAGGAAATACATTGATTTTATATCTGTGGATTGGTAAAATAGAGGCTATGGGAAATCAGAAGATCAATTATCAGAAGCTTTGCGAGGAGGAAATCTCAAAGGCTTCGGCAGGGGACAGAGTGCCGTCTGTGCTTCTGCACAGCTGCTGCGCTCCCTGCAGCTCGTACTGTATAGAGTATCTGTCACAGTATTTTCATGTGACGGTATTTTACTATAATCCGAATATCTATCCGGATAGTGAGTACTACCACCGGGTGAAGGAGCAGCAGGAATTCATAAAACGTTTTCCAGCGAAGTATCCGGTTGGTTTTATAGAGGGTGACTTCGATACGCAGGAATTTTACAAGGCAGCTAAAGGCCTTGAGCAGGAACCTGAACGTGGAGCCCGCTGTACGGAATGCTTCAGGCTGCGGCTTGGACGGACTGCTGAGGTGGCTTCAGAGAACGGTTTTGATTATTTCACATCGACACTTACAATTTCTCCAATGAAGGACGCGGCGCTTCTGAATCGAATTGGTTCAGAGATGGGAGAAGCGTATGGCGTTAAGTGGCTGCCATCTGATTTCAAGAAGAAAAACGGCTATCTGAGAAGCTGCCAGCTGAGCCGGGAATACGGTATTTACAGGCAGGACTACTGCGGATGCGTATTTTCATACAGAGAGAGGCATGCTTTAGAAAAAGCTGTCTCGCCCATGAATACAGCATAAAGACAGAGGAAAGCATCAGATAAAAATGCAAAAAAGCAGAAAGCATCAGAAGAACAAAGCAGAAAGTTTTAAGGAGGCACTATAATGGCACAGCTCTGGGGCGGAAGATTTACAAAGGATACGGACAAGCTGGTTTACGCGTTCAACGCATCCATAGGGTTTGACCAGAGACTATTTCATGAGGACATAGCTGGTTCGCGCGCGCATGTGAAAATGCTCGCAAAACAGGGAATCATTTCGAAAGAAGACAGGGATGCGATCCTCGGCGGACTTGCATCAATAGAGGCGGATGTCGATAATGGCAGGCTCAGGATCACCGATGAATACGAGGACATCCACAGCTTTGTAGAGGCAAATCTTATCAACCGGGTAGGAGATGCAGGAAAGAAACTTCATACCGGACGCAGCAGAAACGATCAGGTTGCTCTTGACATGAGGCTTTATACGAGAAAACAGGTGCGTGAGACAGATGATCTCTTAAAGCATTTTCTTGGAACAATACTTGAGGTCATGCGCAAAAATGTCGATACCGTGATGCCTGGATTTACACATCTGCAGAAGGCGCAGCCTATCACGCTTGCGCATCATCTCGGGGCATATTTTGAGATGTTCCGCCGTGACAGGGAAAGGCTCGCGGACATCTATGACAGAATGAACTACTGTCCGCTTGGAAGCGGAGCGCTTGCAGGCACTACATATCCACTTGACCGTGATATGACAGCGCAGGCCCTTGGCTTCTACGGTCCTACGAGGAACTCGATGGACGGTGTTTCTGACAGGGATTATCTGATAGAATTTTTATCAGCGCTTTCCATTATCATGATGCACCTTTCGAGATTTTCAGAGGAGGTCATAATCTGGAATTCAAATGAGTACAGATTTGTAGAGATAGATGATGGATTTTCTACAGGAAGCTCCATCATGCCTCAGAAGAAAAATCCTGATATCGCTGAGCTTGTCAGAGGTAAGACAGGAAGAGTTTACGGAGCTCTGATGCAGCTGCTTACTACGATGAAGGGCCTTCCGCTTGCCTACAACAAGGATATGCAGGAGGATAAGGAATTTTCGTTCGACGCGATGGATACGGCAAAGGGCTGCATAAGACTTTTCGACGGAATGCTCGAGACCATGAAGTTTAATAAGGAAATCATGGAAAAATCAGCGCGTCACGGCTTTACAAACGCGACTGACGCCGCTGATTACCTCGTGGGAAAGGGAGTACCATTCCGCGATGCGCATGGAATAGTTGGAAAAATCGTACTTTACTGTATTGACAAGCAGTGTGCTATCGATGATCTCTCGATTGAGGAGCTGAGAGATTTCTCACCTGCCTTTGATGAGGATGTCTATGACGCGATTTCCTTAAAGACCTGCGTGGACAAGAGGCTTACTACAGGTGCTCCCGGCAAGCCGGCTATGGAGAATGAAATAGAAAGCTGCATAGAGTATCTGAAAAATTCAGAGAACCTGATGGAGAGAGCGTAATAAATCTTTGACGTAATCCCGTAGCGGTAGTATAATATTTAGTTGCAAATTTATTTTTTAAGGAGAAATAACACAATGAAATACGGTGTGAATGAGCTCAGAAGAATGTATCTGGATTTCTTCGAGAGCAAGGGTCACCTGAAGATGAAGAGCTTTTCGCTCGTGCCGCACAATGACGACTCACTGCTTCTTATCAACGCAGGAATGGCGCCGTTAAAGCCTTATTTTACGGGGCAGGAGATCCCGCCAAGACGCAGAGTCACCACCTGTCAGAAGTGTGTCAGAACAGGAGATATCGAGAATGTCGGAAAGACAGCGAGACACCTTACATTTTTCGAGATGCTCGGAAATTTCTCCTTTGGTGATTACTTCAAGAGAGAGGCTATCCACTGGTCATGGGAGTTTCTTACCCAGGTCTTAAAGCTTGAGCCGGAGAGACTCTATGTGACTATTTTTGAAAACGATGATGAGGCCTTCAATATCTGGAACAAAGAGGTCGGAGTTCCGGCTGAGAAAATTTACAGAATCGGACGTGACGCAGACGGCTCCAGCGATAATTTCTGGGAGCATGGCGCCGGACCTTGCGGACCTTGTACTGAGATTTATTATGACAGAGGACCGCAGCACGGAAACGGACCTGAGGATGTAATGGGCGGTGAGGGAGACCGTTTCATGGAGGTCTGGAACAACGTCTTTACCCAGTTCTACAACGACGGACATGGCAACTATTCAGAGCTTAAGCAGAAGAATATCGATACCGGAATGGGACTCGAGAGACTTGCTGTAGTTATGCAGGATGTCGATTCAGTTTTTGATGTCGATACGATGAAGGCTATCAGGGACGCAGTCTGCTCGCTTTCAGGAAAGACCTATGAGACAGACGAAAAGGACGACGTTTCGATAAGACTTATCACAGACCACATCCGTTCTACTACTTTTATGATAAGTGATGGAATCCTTCCTTCAAATGAGGGCAGAGGATATGTCCTCAGAAGACTTATCAGAAGAGCGGCCCGCCACGGAAGAATGCTTGGAATAAAAGGCGAGTTCATGGGCAAACTTGCTGACGTCGTTATCAGAGAAAGCCACGACGGGTATCCGGAACTTCTTGAGAAGCAGGAATTCATAAAGAGAGTCCTTACGGAAGAGGAGCATAAATTCAACGCAACGATCGACCAGGGACTTGAGATACTCTCAGAGCTCGAGGATGATCTTACCAAGAAGGGTGAGAAGGTCCTTGCAGGAAAGGACGCGTTCAGACTCTATGATACATACGGCTTCCCTGTAGACCTGACAAACGAGATCCTCGATGAGAAGGGATTTTCTGTAGATATGGACGGCTTTAAGGCAGCTATGGAAGAGCAGAGACAGAAAGCCCGTGACGCCAGAAAGACGTCCAACTACATGGGTAAGGCTGCCACAGTCTACGATGATATCGACAAGACTCTTACAACAGAATTCGTAGGCTATGATACTCTTCATACCACAGCGCATATTACCGCGATGACTACTGAGGTAAATCCCGCAGAGGATAAGTACGGTGAGATCACCGAGGCGCTTCAGAATGGTGAGAAGGGAACCATTATCACAGATGTTACTCCTTTCTATGGTACGATGGGAGGCCAGGTAGGAGATACTGGTGAGATCAGGACTGAGAATGGCTGCTTTACAGTAACAGATACTATCCATCTCCTCGGTGGAAGAGTAGGCCATGTCGGATTTGTATCAGACGGTTATATCAGTAAAAATGATCCTGTCGAGATGTCAGTAGACGCAGACAGAAGAGCTCACATCTGCAGAAACCATTCAGCTACACATCTGCTCCAGAGAGCGCTCCGCGATGTTTTAGGCGAGCACGTGCAGCAGGCAGGTTCATATCAGGATGATAAGGAGCTTCGCTTTGATTTTACACATTTTTCAGCGCTTTCAGAGGATGAGCTGAAGGAAGTCGAGAGACTTGTAAATGAGAGGATCCGCGCTGGCGCTGATGTGGTAACAGATATCATGTCACTTGAGGACGCAAAGAAGACCGGCGCCATGGCTCTTTTCGGAGAGAAGTATGGCGAGAAGGTCCGCGTTGTAAAAATGGGAGAATTCTCCACAGAGCTTTGCGGAGGAACTCATGTAAAAAATACCGCGGAGATCGGAGCCATCAAGATTCTTTCAGAGACCGGAGTTTCAAGCGGTGTAAGAAGGATCACAGCACTTACCTCTGACAATATCCTCGATTACTATAGTGATATGGAGTCAAAGCTTGACGAGATCCTCGCTGCGTTAAAGACTCCTCTCAATGGAGCCCTGGCAAAGGTTGATTCACTCCAGAACGAGATCAGGGCTCTGAAGAGCGAGAATGAGTCACTTAAGAGCGCAGCTGCAAAGGAGTCACTCGGTGATATCGATTCAGATGTAACTGAGATAAATGGAGTAAAATTCTACGCAAAGGCTCTTAAGGGCGTTGGCGGCAACGACCTTAGAGGAGTCGGAGACCAGATCAAGGACAAGCTCGGTGATGGAGTTATTTTCCTTGCCTCTGATAATGATGGCAAGGTAGCTCTCCTTTCAATGGCTACAGATTCTGCTGTAAAGAAGGGTGCTCACGCAGGAAACCTGATAAAAGCAGTCGCTTCTATCGTTGGCGGCGGCGGTGGCGGCCGTCCGCAGATGGCACAGGCCGGCGGAAAGGATGCCTCTAAGATTCCTGACGCTATATCAAAAGCCGGAGAGGTCCTTAAGGAACAGCTCTCGTAAAAGGAAAGGGATAATGCCTATGGCATTAAACAAGTGGGAAAAAGATTCGTTAATGATTAAAGAGGATGAACAGGCAGACAGCCTGTTCATCCTCTTAAAGGGTAAGGCACAGATAAAGATCTCAGGCATTGCGTTTGACATAAACCCAGGCAGCGTTATAGGAATAAGCGCTGAAGCTGGTGCAGCCTACGGCTTTTCCTGTACCGCGCAGACAGAAGCTTGTGCAGTTTCTTATGATTACTCGTCCTTAGATGATGTAAAGCAGATCTTTACCGATAATAAAAAAATAGCTCCCGCGATGTGTGAAGCGGTGATCAGAAATACTTACAAGCTTTATTACGGCCTTGACCAGCTGCTTGATTCTGCTAAAAGCATGTACAAAAACATCGCCGGAAA
>JBJELA010000333.1:0-6939 GCA_051878915.1 Candidatus Weimeria sp. | reverse complement strand
CTGTTATATCATCAGTCAGACCAGCCAGAGTACGGGTAGATACAGTGGTTACATTAATATTTTTAGCATCAATATCAGGCAAGCACTTCTCAATAGCCGCCTTACATTCTGACTCATCGAAATCAGAGAGTGCAGCACTTTTTGCAGTTCCACTGCTTACATTATAATAAGTATACTCATCTTTACTATTCGTCTGTGTAATGCTCTCCGGTTCTATATCAAGCACCTTCAGAGTCGATTTTTTTGCAGTATTTCTCTGTTGGGTATAGTTAATTATATATCGGATAGCTGTAGCCTCATCCACCTCAGCATCCAGCTTATCAGTTGTTCCCGGATTTTTTCTCTCTCGTAATGCATTTTCTGACATTATCTCATTATATACATCATAAAAAGCAGACCCTTTCTCTTTATACTGGTCTTCATTAAAATTATTGATGTACTGATCTGAAGCTAATGCTTTCGCATCCCTGAATACATAAACACTCCTGTAGACCGCACCATATGGATAATCAGTCGCATTATCAGCTTTACTCATATCCATGTACTTATAGGTGGTATCGTCCTCTTTTGTACTCAAAAGCTTGTTAATATCAGAATTAGCCAGAGCACTGCTGTCTACAAGAACCGGTCCTTTGTTATCCAAATACTCTTTGAGTTGAGCTGTTAAGGCTGTGCAATCAGCCTTACTATATGAATCATCAGATCTGTATCTGATAGAATCCGAGAAGAGATCAATACCTCCACTGAGAACCACGAGATCATAGTCGCTGAAATTCTGAGACTGTCCATCACTGTTACTATTCTCTGTTACCTTATCAGGTGTTACATAATCTACATACACTTTTGACGCAAGACTGTCTGCTTTATCGTCATCGATGTCAAGAGTATGCTTTAAGAACCAGTTATTGTTCTTATAGCCGCCTACATAACGGATAATGCTGTAGTTTATGATTATGGCATTTGTATTATCTGATGTAGTTTCAGTAACATTCGTCAGGTCATAGCTGCCCTGGCCTTTTCCCACATAATTGAAAAAATGAGGATCACAGCTGAAGAATCCATTAGCCGCATTTCCGTAAAAACCATCTTTTTGTATTACAAGTGAAGCTGTAGTGACATAAGGAATCTCTGTATCAAGCTTTGCAGCATAGTATCCACCTGACTTCAGCTGGTCTAAGGTCATGCCTGAAGAACTGCCCAACACAGGAGTGCCAGTTATACCAGTAATTACATAGTAATCCTTAGAAGAATCAAAGGTATGCTTCTTTAATGCTTTCTTAAATGATGCCTCATCTTTAGCGAATAAATTACTGAAATTTCCCGTAGCCAGCTGATCCACAGAGTAAATATCTGTGCCATTACTGTCCTCTGACCTGGTAAAAATGAGTGGGAATCCTAGCTTCCACGCAGTATATAAGTCACCCTTCACATCGTCATAAGAAAGTTTGTCAAAATCAACCTTAGTAAAAACTGGCTGATAGAACACGTAGTCAGCCATATCTGCATCAGAAACAGAGCTTGCTGAAATCAGAGGATTAAGCAGGCTGATATTCTGTACATAATCACCATTAGCATTTACTGTATATGAAGAAGCTGACGCGCTATAGCTTCCATCAGTTGAATTTGGAGTAGCCGTAGCCGTTACATAGACTGTCTCAGTAGAATTGAGATTAATAGTCTTCTCTCCATCCACATCATTATCCCATGGCTTTAATTCCTGATAATAGCTGCCATCCGATGATGCCTTAGTAAGCTGGAGCGGAGCAGCGTCCTTGTCATCTGAAGCAATCCCGGCAGTCTTTAATGCATTAAGATACTCATTAGCCCACTTAGAACGTATTTCACGGATTACACTTCCGTTGACAAGACCATCCTTCTTTAAAATCTTTCCAGATTCTGATGTTGTAGAATTAAGTTCGTCATCAGTACTGCCACCTTCTATCAGTGAAGTGCCAAAATAACCAAGTGTCTCATCAAAGTTAATCGGCTCCTGCCCTGCTATCAGGTATCCGAAGTTTCCAGTCACAGCATCATAATTACCCTCAGTGGCTTTTCCGTCTGCAGATGTAGACGTGCTCACTCCGCCACCTGCTGTAGTCCTGTAGAGCGCATTATCCTTCTCTGGCGTCACTTCAAGTATATGAAAAGAGCCGCCAGTCTGACTCAGCTCGCTCTTCTTCGTCTCAATGTACGGAAGCGATGTCTTCGCCGTGGCATTTACAGACTGAAATGCGCTGTTTCCTGCAATTCCTAATAGAACTGCCGCAGCAACAGCTACAGGCAGCACATTAAAGAAAAATATATGCTTTTTACTTTTCCTTGGATTATAGGACTTTAAAGAACCTGACTTCTTCATAGTAATCTCCTGTCATTTATTTAAAGCATCTACAGCATCTGTCACACTGCCAAAATATCTGACATCAGACCTGATCGCGGCATCCTGCTGTGTGTGGAAATTCTTATTATCTCTGTCGAGAGAAAGGATTATGTGAACCCTCTTAGCCTTCAGCTGTTTTTCTGTATCAGAGGTTCCGCTGCTTGTTACCACAGTTTCACTGATTGGAAGGACAGAAGCGCCATAGCTGGACACATAGTCGCAAAGCTGGTGCATTGGCTGGCACTTTGCCGCCAGCTTATCTTTATTCAGATCAGTGGCCATTGCCACTCCTGTAGCTCTGCCATAATAAATTGTACTGCCGTCGAACTGGTAGCAGTTTACTGAATAGGTAGCATTTTTACCATCAGCTGTAGTGCCATCCTCTGTCAGCAGAAAAAATGTATCGCCCAGCTTCGTGCTTGTCTCACTGATATTACCTGTTGATGAACCATCTGTTCCAATAACACAGGTGCCACAGTTCATGATATCTGTCTTCATTTTATTTATTGTGGTACGGGCGTTCTCAGAAAGAGCCGTTGACTTTTTCGTCTCTTTTGCCATTCCCATACCTGAAAGAATAAATGTAAAAATAGATACCGTTATAAGCCCCAGTATAGCAATAACACAGATCAGCTCTACCAGGGTAAAACCACTATCATTTTTTTTCATTAATAGATCCTCTTATAATTACTTCTTCCTGTAACTCCGTCTATTGTCACTTCAAAAGTAGATCCGTTTCCCTGAAGAGTTATGACCGCGTCAGAAACGTTTCCAGCATTAAATTTCTCCTTCGTGCGTGCCTGTTCCCAGCTGCTGGCAAAAGTAAAACAGGTAACCTCACCCGTGCCCTTATCAAAAGCTATGTAAAGATTATTCCCTGCGGAAAGGCTTCCTGACACGCCTCCTGAGGAGCTGGTTATTGTACCGGAAGAAGTCGTCCCGGATGTAAACGGGCGCGTTGACGCTGTAAGTGTTTCCTTGTAGTTTCCCAGATATTTGTAATCATTTTCACCATTTACATATGGCGCAGCCGCTACACCTTTTACTATCTCTGTAGCCTTTATCCGCCCATTGGTAGCAAGTGATATCTCCAGATAAGTATCATCAGTTCCGTTGCCCTTGGCATAGGCGGCTGTCCTGGTATCAGCAATAAGCTGCTGCAGATCCTCAGCCGAAGACCTTACTGACTGTGTGAACATAGGTGTCACATTCATAGCTATCATACCTGAGAGCACGATCATGATAGCTATTACAACGACAAGCTCGATAAGTGTGAAACCTGAGTTATTTTTCTTTGAAAAATCAATTCTTCTTCCAGTTTTCATAAACTACCATCTTCCCTAATGTCCAGTCTTCACTCGAAGAGGACTTTGTGCCTCCGGTATTTGCTGACCAGATGTGTGTTTTGGCAAGTATCTTTGAACCTATGTTATCCTCAAGGGAAATCTGTCCACCTGCAACCTCTAATTTTCCTGAGCACATAATCAAGCCATGGAAATTGTGTTCAATTCTGACATTACCATCTGCAACAATAAAATTTATCTGAGTATCTCCCCATCCTATTGTTGTAAAATTTTTCTCATCAAAGTCTCCCCAGATTACATAACCAGCTGCTTTACCTACCGATGGATTATCTACCTTTTCACTTACAATTCCCACAATATTTGCCAGATCAGTAGCAGATGTACTACCACCATATGTCCTGGTGACATAATTTTTTCCATCCTGAACTACAATCGTATCTCCTGAACCTGGATTGGTATCTAATGAGTCTCCCGATTTTTTAAGTGTCAGTTTAGACAATGTCCCATTCTCATAAATAAACATCACATAATTGTTGGAATTGTGTTTATCATAATACAGTGTATTTGCAACAATCAGAACGTTGCCACCATGTGGATCACTGATAGAGTCATCACTATAAACCGCTTGGTAATTATTCTGATCAGCCCACCATGCCACAGGAACCAGATTATTGTCATTTCTGGTAACACATGTACTATGCAGATTGTCAATATCGATCATAGAGTAAAATGGCGTGGAATCACCGGAACTTTTCTCATCCAGAGTCTCAGAAAGATTCTTATACTCCTTCTGATATTTCTGAGCAGAATTATCCATTTCAGTGCTGTCATTTACTGCATCAGTAATACTGATATCTCCATTATCTGTTGTAAGCCCTGTACCAGCTGTCTTCGAAACAGATGACTTCAGTCCAGATATTTCTGCATACTGATCTATATAAGACTGGATTTTCGTTTTATTCGCGTTGAAAAAATCCTTGAAGTAAGCATTCGCCATCGCCTTACTTGAAAATGAGAAGAAATAGTACTGCATATATTTGCTACCGCCTGAAATAGGATAAGACAGTACCTTCACTTCCGGCTGATAATTGCTCAATGGCTCAGCCATATTATACACTTTTTCTGATGACTTACTCTTTACCAGATCAATTACGTTCTGCTTTTGTGTCTCAGCTTCACTTGCTGACACTGTCTGTGGATTTGTCATTCCACTACCCAGAATTCCATTATCTCCTGCTGGAATCAGGTATGCAGTCTGCTCTCCCTTCGCGGTAATAGAAGAACCCATTCCGATCTCATTCTGTCCTGTTTGATTAGGCAGGATAAATGAGCGTCCAGCCAGCATAAGACTCTCTGCATTGCTAAAATCCAGCTTTGCTTTTCGAGCAGAATCGTTAAAAACAATAGAACTCGAATCGTCAGAGTTTTCTCCATTTCCGAATCCAATATAATTTCCTTCAATAGTTGCGCTTCCACCGTCCTTAAAATTCAAGTCATCTGCAACCATTACACTAGAACCTTTTGAAGATTTTAATGAGGCATTATATATGAGGTTGATATCCTGTGTCCAGAGTTCTCCACCTTCATCAACTGTGATACCACTATTTGCATAATCAGGATTTGTATTTTTAGATTTATAATAATTATTTTTTGTAAGATTGAGCTGTCCATCAGTTCTGTGTGAATCATCCTTATCGACTGTCACATTTCCATCCCCATCCTCAGATGTAGCCCTTGTGCGTCCAATAATCACCTTATGCCCTAAAGTAACTGTGAGCGGGTACTCACGTGCATACACACTGCCAGCATAAATACTGCCCTCAATGGAGCCGGTTGTTGATGACACCTGCGTATTATTAATATCATTATCGGCTTCATAATCATAGAGATAAAGTCCCTGATCTGCCACACACGAGAATCCGTTCAGAACATTTCTTTCGAAGCCCTGTGTTGGTGTAGAAACTGTGATATCCGGCACCTTAAGCTTTATATCAGTAGATACAGTAGTCACATAGCCATCCTTACGGGTATATGTCAGCTTGATACCCTTTAGGGTAACAGCGTCCTTATCAGTGGAAAGCTGTGCTGTTCCTGAGCAATCCAGATCACATTTATCGCCGGAAGAAGCTGTAGTCGCCTTTAACAGGTAAGAAACAGCATCAGGACTATAACTGGATATCGCAGAAGAAGAAGCACCTGGAAAAAGAGCCACTTCGTCACTGGCTAGAGTATCCTTGATTGAGATCTCTCCGTCTGTTGATACAACAACCTTTGCGAGTTCTTCCAGAAAAGACTGCTTGAAATTAGCCTCATCCGATTTTGAATCAGAATAAAGATTAAGCACCTGTGCATAGCCTTGCTCAGCTGCTTTACTCTCAACCTCTGTCAGTCTGTTTTTAATAAAATCAACGCCTGTATCAGCAGAGTTGAACGTTTCCTCACTATGACGCTCAGTGTTACGGATCATAAAGGCTGTAGCCGTAGCATAGAGCAGGGATAACCCCAGGAACATGATGATCCCGATAGCCACGATCATCAGGATCATAGCTTCACCTCTGTTATCAAGCTTTTTCTTTTTCTTATAAAAATCTCTTATCCTGCTCATAGCTTTCCTTCTGCTTAGTTGACCTTCAAGCCAGTAAAAGTACAAATCTTCTTTGGAGTGCTTCCCTCTTCAAACGCTCCGGGCTCATATAATGTAATCGAAACCGTATAAATATGGTCTATAGCTTCTTCTTTAATAAGTGAGGTAACTGAACAATTACGGTCTGTAGTTGTCAGATTAACACTCTGTTTGTAATATCCGCTTGGATTATAAATTCTGACCAGCGTGAAGAGACCGCCACTCAGAGACTGCTTACCATTCAGCAGATCATCTGTCTTCTTAAGTCCCATATTCGTATGTACTTTCAGGTTAAAATTATCCGGATCTGTTGGATGATCCTCTATAAGTCTGATGATTCCGGAATAATTTTTATCATCATTCTGATTCTCTTTGACGATAAATATATCACCCTCGAGATTGCCCTCGTTTTCGATATCTATCGTGTCATATCTGCCGTTATCAGGATTTACTGCCTGGTAATAAGGCTCGTAGAATAACATCACATCAAAGAAATGATGACTTGTCTCTCCGGCATCCTTATATGTAAATTCACTAAGATTTCTCTTATATACGGCAGTTGCTTCTGAGTCAGACGGCTTTGATTCCGAATCATCATCAGCGTAGATCTTTTTGGTAACCAGCTTTCCGTTTTC
>JBJELA010000332.1:0-1511 GCA_051878915.1 Candidatus Weimeria sp. | reverse complement strand
ACGTGGTTCTGACGGCGGCTCTCTTGTATGTTACCTTCTTGGCATCACAAACCTTGATCCTATAAAGCACGGGCTTCTTTTTGAGAGGTTCCTTAATAAGGAACGTGTGTCGATGCCTGATATCGACTCTGACATCTCAGCTGATACGAGACAGAAGGTAATAGAACACTGCAAATATGTCTACGGTGATAAGGCTGTCTGCGGCATCATGACCTGTACGTTCCTTGCCCCTAAGGGAGCGATAGATACAGCGGCAAAATACTACAGCATGTATAAGTATAAGGATACTGACAACCATTTCTTATCCCTTGGACGTGAGATGGCAGAGCTTGTTCCGGAAGAGCCGAACACGGCGTTCAAAAGCACCGTGGATAAGAATACCGGAAAGCTTTCATGCGATGAAGGGGCAGTCACGGTAAAGGACTATCTGAATGGTGTCTATAAAAACAATCCTGACGCGCTTAATATATTAAAGTGGGCTTATACCATCGAGGGTATCTTTACAGGATACGGAGCCCACGCCGCGGGCATCGTTATCACTGAAAAAGGCAGCGACGTATCTGATGTCCTGCCTCTTAAGTACAACTCAAAGCTTGGCATGATGACGACTCAGTGCACGAAAGAGGACGTAGAGGCAAACGGACTGTTGAAATTCGACTTTTTAGGACTCAAGACTCTTGATATCATATCGGAGACCTTATTTATGATACAGGCAAGGACCGGGAAGGGCATTGATGTCTTAAAGCTCGATATCGCTGACAAAAATGTCTATGAAAAAATATTCCAGACAGGAAATACGGGAGCGGTCTTCCAGTTCGAGTCAGACGGCATGAAGAAGATGCTTAAAAGCTTTAAGCCTTCATGTTTTGCTGACCTTGTCCTTCTTGTTGCAGCATACAGACCGGGTCCTATGCAGTTTTTAGATGATATCATAGCGGTAAAGAACGGAAGAAAGGAGATAACATACCTTACTCCGAAGCTTGAGCCGATACTTAAGAACACCTATGGTGCGATCATCTATCAGGAGCAGGTAATGAAGATCTGTCAGGACCTTGCGGGCTATTCCCTCGGCGGGGCAGACCTTGTAAGACGTGCCATGTCAAAGAAGAAAGCTGAGAAGCTTGCACACGAAAGAGACGCTTTTATCCATGGTGATAAAGAAAGGGGCATAAGCGGGTGCGTTGCCAACGGCATACCTGAAAAAGTGGCTGATAAGATATTCGACCAGATGATGGACTTTGCCTCATACGCCTTTAACAAGTCACACGCCGCAGCCTATGCCTATAACAGCTATGTCACGGCATGGCTTAAGTGCTATTATCCGGCAGAATTCTATGCAGCGGCTCTTAACTGGGCTTCTGATCCCGATAAGTTTAAGGCGCTCCTTAAGGACGCAAAAAGCTACGGGATAAAAGTCCTGCCGCCGGATATCAATGCCTCTGAGAAGGAGTTTACTGTAGAAAACGGAAAGATACGCTTTGCCCTCTCAAAGATAAAGGGAGTAAAAGACC
>JBJELA010000331.1:0-1513 GCA_051878915.1 Candidatus Weimeria sp. | reverse complement strand
CGATAGTCCTGCCTAAAAGATATGAAAAAATACCCGAATACACCGGATCGTGCTTTACAAGAGTATCGGCTGTCCCGATGACTCCTTTTTCAGAGAACACGCTCTCAGGGATTCTTGAGCTTGTGCCCTTTACTGAGCTTACAGGGAGAAAAGTAGCACGCCCCAGCTTTTCTCTTTTGAGAATCTCTATCAGCTGCTTTGCAGTATTTTCTGTATCGACTACGACATTTTTTACACTGCCGCCGAGGGCTATCTCAATGGCTGTCTCGTATTTTTTCCCGGTGCTCACAAGGTCCGCGACTACTCCGTAAATGCCGGGGTAATCACGCTTTTTCTCCATGACCTGCTTTACGGTATTTCCAAAGCCCTCGTAGCGCTCCGCGATATTTCTTATCGATTCGAGCCTGGTGTGAATAACCGAATACTGCTGGTTCTTCTCCTTAAGCTCAGCCTTTAAGGCATCTCTTTTCTTCTCGATCTGAAGCTTGCGCAAAGAGATGTCGTCAAGCTCCTTTTTTACAGAAGAAAGCCTTTCGCCTATCTCCTCGTCCTCTTTTTTGGCCTGCTCTATCTGCCCGTCGATGTCAGAGCTTTTCTGCTGTCTTGAGAGAAGCCTTGCTGCTGTCTGGCTCTTCTGCAGAGTAAGCTGCTCCTTTAAGGCCTTATTCTTTACGGCAAGAGCCTCGTGCTCGGACTTCATCGAGCTGACCTCGTCCGCAGCCTGGTTTATCCGGGCTATATCCTCACTGAGCTCATCCGCGCTCTTTTCAGCATTGCTTAAAAGCCTCTGTGTCTCATTCTCATCCTCTTCTACTGAGGACTCTTCGTCGTTTAATTCCTTAAGGCTGTTCTCAGCCTCTTCGATGTCACTCTTGTGGGAATCGAGACTTTCAAGAGTCTCCCTGCGCCTGTCTTCAAGCTCCTGGGCCGACTGCTTCTCGTATTTCAGCTGTTCCTTCAGGAGGTTTATCTGTCCCTCTCTCTTCTCGTTTGTGACATCGGCCTGCTGCTTCTTTTCACGCAGCTCATCGAGCTCGCTGTCTTTTTCTGCGATGCTCTCCTTTAAGCTGTGGAACTGTTCTTTTATCTCATCACTTTTTTTGTAGAGGTCGTCGAGCTGGCTTTTTGCTATTGTCTGGTCAGCATTTATTTTTTCATTATCTGCAGAAAGTGACTTTGTCTCTAAGAGAAAGGCGTTGATGTCGAGTGTCTTCAGCCTGTCGCGTTTCTTCAGGTATTCCCTTGCGGTCTCCGCCTGTTTGCGAAGAGGCTCCTGCTGTCTTTCAAGCTCAGAGATGATATCCTCCAGACGCACGAGGGACTCTTCCTCCTCGTTAAGCTTTTTTATTGATTCAGCCTTGCGCTTCTTGTACTTTACGATACCTACCGCCTCGTCAAAGAGCTCACGTCTCTCTTCGGATCTGCCTGAGAGGATCTTATCGATCTGACCCTGTCCGATGATAGAATAGCCCTCTTTTCCGATACCTGTGTCAAGGAAAAGCTCGGTCACATC
>JBJELA010000330.1:0-6963 GCA_051878915.1 Candidatus Weimeria sp. | reverse complement strand
TTCCTCCATCAAAAAGGTTATACATCATCACTATCTTTAAGTTTTTCTTTAAGTTCCTTCCGTCCTCTGTTAAGGCGGGATTTTACGGTTCCTTCGAAACATCCTAAGATCTCTGCTATCTCTTTTATCTTGAAACCGCTGTAATAATATAGAATTATGACCTCACGGCATTTGGAATCGAGTTCTGAGATACACCGTTTCAGATATATATTCTGGATAAGATCATCAGCAACGCTACCTATGGTATCGTGATTAGTTTTACTTTCCACTGTCCCAGGCGAATCTTCGACCGGGACTTCCCTGGACCGCCTGCTGACGATGCTTAAAGCGGTATTTGTCATTATCTTAAAAAGCCAGGATTTAAGGCTTTCCGGTTTTCTAAGAGTTCCGATGTTCTTAAATGCTGCGATAAAAGTTTCCTGCATTATATCCTCAGCATCAGCTTTATTCCCTGCAATAAGATATGCACTTCTGAATATCATCAGATGGTAATCCCTGTAAATCTTCTCAAACAAAGCACTATTGTCAGGGATATCTGAGATGTCTCTATCTGGAGATGCTTCAAAGGATGCATGTATAATACTGCTGTCCGACATTTTTGCCTCCTTTCGCTTATTATTGACGCGTCTATATATAAGACTCATTATAAAAGAAAAAGGTTCACAGAAATATGAATTTTTCCCAGGTTTTCGTATTTGCGACAGTCCATTACATATACCTGACACCGTATTTCGGCGGTAGCTGCAAAATAACCAGGGAACACCGGGGACGGTTCTCTTTGTTCCTCTTTGTTCCTTTCTATGAAAAATGAAAAGGAACAGACAGAACCGTCCCTTATGTTCCCTTTTCAATCTCAGTGCTTCTGAAATAGAGGACCCGATACTTTGCAGGTGTCATACCTGTTTTTTTGTGAAAAACTGCCGTGAAGTAGCTCTGACTCGGGAAAGCCAGAATAGAGGCAATTTGTGAAAGCGTATAATCGGAATATACTAGCATATTCTGGGCAGTTTCTATTTTTTTGATTTGTATATATTCACCTATAGCTGTTCCAGTTTCTTTTTTGAAAAGACGAGACAGGTAGGAAGGATTCAGATTCACATGGTCCGCCAGGTCTTTAACGGTGATTCTGGTGTGTAAATGTTCGTAGATATAATCGATACAGTCGACAACCGGTTTTGAACAAATTTTTTTCCTCCTGAGATTACGCATTCTTGTCGTGTAATCCTCACACATAACCGGGTGCAGGTCTGACACATCTTCCGGAGTCTGGCACTGGTCAGCTTTCTGTATATAAAAATCGCTCAGACCATATGCTGTCGATATTTCCATTCCACCTTCAATGCAATACCTCGCAACAATGGCAGTAGTGATTACAAAATGATATTTTATATTCTGTAGAGGATCTTCGGATAAGGTACCAAGACCAGGCTTATCGAGCAGTCTCTCCTGACATAGTTCGCGGATCTTTGTCACATTTCCAGATTTAATGGTGGAGTAGAATTCGAGCTCCGGATTATAAGGAGCACGCAGAATATTATTTTCTCTCTCAATAAATGCCCTGTAGGCAAGCTCTTTTTTTATATTCATATCACACCTCATTTTCTTTTATTACAGCCCACATGCTCCAGAAAAGCTTGGTTAAAATAATATTGTAGATAAATTATATCAGCTTTTCTGGAGCTGTGGGGCGGGTCATTAAGTCCTGGCACTTTGACCGCAAGCGGTCAGTGCAGGACTTTTGACCCTGTTATCATATCACCATTTTGACAAAAAAGAAATAAAAACGATATATTCTGCCGAATATTTATGATAAAAAATAGTTACAAAGAAAAAAGCGGCAGTCTTTGAAAGGAGAAGCGATGAAACTTAAAAGCGGCGTTAATCTGGGAGGATATTTATCTCAGTGCATTCACACTATCGGGCATTATGAATCTTTCATCGGCGAGAGTGATATTAAAAAAATAGCCGGTTGGGGTTGCGACCACATTCGCATACCGATAGATTATGAAGTTCTTGAGGATGAGGATGGGAACAGGAAAAAAGCGGGATATGGCTATGTGATAAAGCTGCTGGACTGGTGTGACAAATATAATCTCGGAGCGATTCTGGATCTGCACAAGGCATATGGATATGATTTTAATGATGCGGGTGACGAACAGAAAAACAATCTGTTTTCTGATGACACACTTCAGAGGAGATTTATCAGGCTGTGGAAAAATATCGCTGGCACATTCAGTTCATATGAAAATGTGGCGTTTGAACTTTTAAATGAGGTTGTGGAAAAGGACAATGCTGCTGCCTGGAATTCACTGATAAATAAAACAGTGACGGCGATCCGTGAAGTGGCAGATGACACACCGATAATTTATGGCGGCATTCAGTGGAACAGTGCGAAGACTCTGAAACTTCTTGACATTCCTCATGATGATAATATCATTTTCACTTTCCATTTCTATGAACCGCTGCTTTTCACACATCAGAAGGCACCATGGGTAGCGAACATGGATCAGGAAAAAGATATTTATTATCCGGAAGCCATGTCCTATTACCAGATTCAATCCAAGGTATTAGGCGAGCAGGGTGAGCCTGTAATTGAAGCAAAGTCAGAAATCATGGGTAAGGAATTTATCAGTGAAATGATTCAAGACGCAGTCAGAGCCGCAGGAAAGGCAGGGGTTGGCCTGTATTGCGGCGAATTCGGAGTGATCGACAGAGCACCTGTAGAGGATACACTTCGATGGTTTAAAGATGTTTTCAAGGTCTTTAAGGAAAACGGTATCGGCGGAGCAATCTGGAATTATAAAGAGAAAGATTTTGGCCTGATGAGTGAGCACTATACTCCGATCCGTGACGATATAATTTCGCATTGGACCGGGGAATGATATTTATAAAAAAATAGGAGGAAAATAAAATGGGAAATTTAATGAAAAGGGCAACCGCATTTATTTTGACAGCAGCACTTACTTTTTCACTGCTGTCGCAGACTACAGCATTTGCAGCGTCAAAGAAGAATTATGTAACCCGCGGGTATGTGCTGCAGCAGATCGAAAAAACAATCGGAGCCACAAAAAAAGCCACCAAATCAGAATTTTCTGCCGTAACAGATGTTAAGAAAGGCAGTAAATACTATAAGGCTGCGTCAATTGCCGTAAATGCCGGACTTGTAACGCCAAATAAAGCTGGCCATCTGAATCTTCAGACCAGAGCTACAAAAAATTTTGTGGCAGGAGTTTTAGCAAACATTGTGCAGAAGACCAGGAGTAAAGTTTCAGGAAACGGCTCTTCTAGTAAATTTACATCAGGCTCGTTCAAGAAATATCTGAAAAAACAATTTCCCAATGTAGTTACAAAAAACAATGTCAGGATAAAGAAAGGAAATGTTGTAATAAAGAAGCCGGTAACTTTATCGAATAAAATGATAAAGGGTGATTTGATTATTGGCGATGGCGTTGGTGATAAGGAAGTCACTTTTAACAAGATTACTGTCACAGGAAATATGGTAGTCAGAGGCAGCGGTGAAGTCTCTCTCAATGATGTCATTGCTGAGAAAGTCATAATCTCCGGCACAGGTTCGTCTTTAAAGATCGATGCAGCATCATCGATAAAAGAGATTTCTATAAATGCGGCCGATGTAGAAGTTTCCGGTGATGGAAAAGTGGACACTGTATATGTGAATGCCCAAAATGCTGTCGTTACAGTTCCGGGTGCAAAAATTGAAGCGGCACCTGGCATCACAGTAAAGACAGATGATTCTGGAAGTACCGAAAATACAGACGATAATAGCGGTAATAGTACAAGCGGAAACACTTCCGACAATACAGATACAGACAGCGGAACCACTGACAGCAGTACAGGCGGTTCAGCATCAGACAGCGCAACATCAGGTGGCAGCACAATACCATCGACAGATCCTGGTACTTCAGCGGGCCAGCCTGAAGATAACAACAATAATTCAGGTACAAAGGAAGAAAAAGAGACTCTGTCATATAAAGGCTATGACCTCAGGTGGTCAGATGACTTTAACGGAAATTCACTGAATCGTGATGACTGGAATGTTGAGACACATGAGCCAGGATGGGTAAATGCCGAATTACAGGAGTATGTCGACAGCGATGAAAACATTTCCGTAAAGGACGGAAAGCTATACATAAAACCTGTTAAAAAGACTGTTGACGGCAAGGATGTTTATACTTCAGGGCGTATCAATACTCAGGGGAAACATGATTTCAAATACGGCTTATTTGAAGTTCGTGCAAAGGTTCCGGCAGGCAAAGGATACCTTCCTGCATTCTGGATGATGCCGACAGATGAGAATCTGTACGGTCAGTGGCCTAAGTGCGGAGAGATCGACGCAATGGAGGTCATGGGACAGGAAACCAATAAAGTTTACGGAACGATTCATTACGGTGAGCCTCATGCCCAGAGTCAGGGAACTAGGACACTGGCAGAAGGTGATTTTTCCAATGAATTTCATACATTCAGTGTTGACTGGGAACCGGGAGTCATAAAGTGGTATGTCGATGGAAACTTATATCACGAAGAAAGTGACTGGTTCTCAGCAGCAGAAGGACAGGGAACTGTAGCATATCCTGCACCGTTTGATCAGCCGTTCTACATGATCTTAAACCTTGCAGTCGGTGGAAGCTGGGTTGGCTATCCGGATGATACCACGAATTTTGACGATCAGGCATATGTGATCGACTATGTAAAAGCTTACCAGAAGACAGAAGGATATGATGAATCAAATGTTAAAAAGCCTGAAAAAGGCTCTGTAACATTAAGGAATCCTGATGCAACGGGGAACTATGTAAATAATGCTGATTTTTCAACGAGAGAAGATCTGACTGATGCGACAGACTGGCAGTTCTTAACGGCTCTTGAAGGTGAAGCTTCTGCAGAGATCGTAAATGACGAAAAGATCGGCGGCTCCGCAGTTAAGATTCAGACCACCAATAAAGGTACTGTGGATTACAGCGTGCAGCTTCTGCAGCATAAGATTCCTCTGAAAAAAGGAACACATTACAAGCTTACCTTTGATGCTTATTCAGAACAGCCAAGAACAATGTATGCAGGTGTTGGCGCAATCGGGGACAGAAGCTGGAAAAAATATGTAAACAGTGAAATCAGTCTGACAACGGAAAAACAGACTTTTACCAGTGTATTTGATATGAGCGATGATGATTATGAAAATGCTCGTATCGAATTTAATATGGGGAACATCGATCCGGCATCCACAATTTATATAAGCAATGTAAGGCTTGAAGCAACCGGCACATTTACTGTTGATGAAAGCAGGACAGTCCGTGCGGATGGTAACTACATCTATAACGGTGGTTTCCAGGAAGGTACGGGACGTACGGAATTCTGGGATATTGTAGATGATAATAAAAAAGCCGATGTGAGTGTCACTGATTTAACTGATGGACGCAGACTAAAAGTAAAAACAACCGGATGCAGCAGTCCGGATGAAGTAAAATTACAGCAGACAGAGCTTCCGGTTACAGCTGGAAAATATGCGCTGAGTTTTGATGCGGAACTTGCTGAAGCAGCAGGCAATACAGCAGTTATCGACGTAACTGTCGCAGGTAAAACGAATACATTTACTCTGACTGAGGGCGAGAAAAAAACATATACTTATAAATTTGACATTGCAGACGATGCAACAATTGCAGATATTGACGACATCATTTTTGCACTAGGTATAAACGGAACTGTATTGCTGGACAATGTCAGGATTGTTGAAGACACGCTGATCAAAAACGGAAGCTTCAACGCAGGAACTTCGGGATTTGATATCTATGTGGACGGCAGTGCATCGGCAAGCTATGTCGTAGACAGCCAGAAAGAGAAAAATGCTCTCGATCTTACAATTAAGAATACCGGAGATCAGGAGTGGAAGATTCAGGTAAAACAGAGCAATGTTACGCTTGAAAAAGATAAGTGCTATGAGCTTAAGTTCGATATCAGGAGCAGCCTGGCACGTTCAATCCAGTATTCGATTCAAAGAGACGGTTCTGTGCATAAGACAGATACCGGAGCTGAAGACTGGCAGCCATATGTACAGGACACTATTGCTCTCGATGCCTATGGAGAAGATGGAGCTTACTCCACTGTTTCAAAGAAATTTAAGATGAACTTTGACACCGATGAAGGTTCGATATTTAACATCGCTTTAGGTGGAGGTAATATTACCGATCAGCACAGAATTTGCATCGATAACATCTCTCTTGAAGAAATTGATGAATCCGAAATGCCTTCAGTCCCTACAACGGAGGCAGGCGAGAATCTGATTAAAAATGCGGATTTCTCTGATACGACAAACAGTATGAAAAACTGGGCGGAGACAATTGCAAACTGGAAAGGCTGCACAGCACAGGCTGTAAGAAGTATTAAGGACGGTGCCATTACATACGACATTTCTAATGTCGGTACTGAAGATTGGCATGTACAGTTAAAACAGTCTGGAATCACACTTGAAAAAGGTGCTACATACAAAGCTTCATTTAAGGTGACATCCACCGAAGCACGAACGATAAAGCTTGCTTTTCTCGATAGCGGTTACGCATGGTATGGCGGGGAAGATATCGCTCTTGAAAAGGGAGGAGAAAAAATCGTAGAATGTATCTTTAGGGTAGATAAGGGCACAAACGATAATATCTCAATGAATATATCAATGGGACAGATAAAAGATAATGAAACTCTACCATCTACTATTACGATGTCTGACTTTTCTCTTATAAAGCTTTAAAAATAGAAGATTTTTTCAGTTCACAGGTCGAGTAGACACGCCTCGTAAGTGGCGTGTCTACTCGACCCTTATGTTCTAAAGGAACACCGGGGACGGTTCTCTTTGTTCCTTTTATTTTGTTTGCTGTGAAAAATGAAAAAAGAAACAGAAAGACATTTACTGTTATAGCCATCCCAGAATGACACAGTATTAATCCCATTGTCTGTCACAGAGTT
>JBJELA010000329.1:0-6968 GCA_051878915.1 Candidatus Weimeria sp. | reverse complement strand
TATTTATGATAAGACAGCTGGAAACGGGAGCAGCGCGGCGGAGGTGCTCGAAGAGGTAGTGGATACCTTTGCGAGATGCCTGATCAACACAGCGACTCTTCTGGCTCCCGGGCGGATAGTCCTCTATGGGCCTATGTTCCGCTCGGAGAAGCTCAGAAACGACCTCAGAAGCTGCTGTTTTTCCTATGATCCGTCGATGAAGGAAAGTCTTTTTACATATTCTACTCTTGCCGACAGGGAAGATTACATAGGCCCTGCTGCTGATCTCGTCAGGAAAAAGCTCCTTTCAGAAAATATCTGAATGGCAGCTGTTCTCAGATCACGATAACTGCTTTACTTCCTCCGGATCTGTCCTTTGAGACGCGGATCTGCCTGTCTATCTTATTCTCGAGCTCCTCGACATGGGAGATGATGCCGACGAGTCGGTTGCCCTCAGTCAGGGACGCGAGCGCCTCATAGGCGAGCTCAAGGGTATCAGGATCCAGAGTACCGAAGCCCTCGTCTACGAAGATCGTATCGACCTGAATGCCGCCTGCTGAGGCCTGAATCTCATCAGAGAGACCAAGCGCGAGGGAGAGCGAAGCGAGGAACATCTCGCCGCCTGAAAGAGTTCTTACATCTCTTGTCGAGCCATTGTTGTGATCGAAGAGATTGATCTCGAGACCAGTCTTTCTGGCGAGGCTGTCAGCATCCTTTTTTCGTTCGAGTTCATACTGGTTGTCGGACATCTTTAGAAGACGACGGTTCGCCCTGATAAGCACTCTGTCGAAATACGTCGACTGGATGTACGTCTCGAGAGCGATCTTCTGCTTTCCGGAGACATTGCCGGAGGCTGTGTCCGCGAGGGCAGCAACCCAGGCGTATTTTTTCTCGAGCTCGGAAAGCTCCGATGATTTCTGACTGATATTTTTCTGGACTCTCGAATTCGTATCGAGGCGGATATTTACATCATTAAGCCATTTTTCAGTCTCGGCCTGCTTTTTCTTTAATTCATCGAGCTGTGCGTTAAGGGCACCGAGGTCTAAATCAGGCGCGCTCTTAAGCTGATCTTCAAGAGAGCTGATCTTTCCGGACAGATCAGTCATTTTCTGGTTCAGCTCATTGTAAGCAGCGGTCTTCTTTTCTGAATCCTGCTGGAGACTTTCAGCGCAATTTTTATAACGGGTGGCCTCAGCTTCAGCAGCCTTACGGTTATCAAAAGTTAAACCTTTTTTAAGCTCTTTAACGCGCTTTTCATCGGCTTCAACCTTCGCGGTAAAAGTGGCAATATCTTTTTCAGCAGTATTCAGCTGATTTTCTGAAATATCAAGTTCCGCTTCTTTTTCAGGAATAGTCTTATCCAGCAGAGCCTTCCTGTCTTTTTTCTTCTTTTCGCTGTCCTTTAATTTTTCGCCAGCCTGCCTGCTTCTGGCCAGCTCAACTGACTTCTCTCTGATTACATTATCAGCGTTTTCAATGTCATCACTATTAGCAGCGGCCTTAAAAAGAATCACGAAATCGTCCTTTTTGCTTTGAAGGATGCTTTTTGCTGATTCTGCTGCGGCTTTTGTGTCGGACTCTTCAGTTTCACACTTTTCACGTATTTTTCTGGCCTCTTCAAGCTCTGCGTCAGAAGGCACATCATCCCTTTTTACCGCAGGGTGAGTGTGGACAGTCGAACCGCAGACAGGGCATGGCATGCCAGCCTTGAGCGATTCCGCCAGAATGCCGGCCTGGCCCTCGATATATGCCCTGTGCTTTTCATTGTAAGCATCGTTCGCGTTCTGCGCTTTCACAGCTGCTGATTGATATTTTTTCTCTTTTTTTGAAAAATCAGCGTTCAGATCTTTTATCTCGTCTGATTTCTCTTCGAGCTCTTCAAGTTTTTGAATCTGGACAGAGATTTTATCAAGCTCAGCGGATATTTTTTCAATATTTGCGTCAGCGTCAGCGAGTGATCTCTGTTCAGCTTTATTGTCCGTAAGCTCAGACTTTAAAGTCTTTACTTTCTCTTTGCAGCCTGAAAGCTGGCCTGTAAGCTCTCTCAGGTGGTTCGTATCAGCAGTTTTTAAGTCAACAGCCTTCTCGTAGTCATCATAGGAGCTGAGAGTGCTCTCAATCGAAGCTGCAGCTGACAGGTATTTGTCCTTCTTATTCTTGAGAGCTGCTGATGCGTCTTCTGCGGCCTTCTTCGCCTGCTCTGTGAGCGGAGCTGTGCTGCCAAGCGAAGCCCTGTATTCTGCCATCTGCTTTTTGATGGATTCGATCTTTCTGGCTTCTCCAAGACTGGTGTTTATCTTATCGATCTGGTCTGAGTGCTTTCTCTTTGCTTCGGTAAATTTTTCTTTTTTCTGGTTGTCTGAATCAATAAGACTGGTAAGAAGCTTTATGACATCTGTATCTGCAAGCTCACCGTTTTTCGCTTTTTCTGCGTAGGAATCGAGTACGTCATCACTGGTGCAGAGAATCTCTCCCATAAACTGCGCAAGACTTTGCCTTGTCTCGTCCATCGAATGGAAGACGTTATTTTTCTCAGCAACAAGCAGATCCTGAAGCTTCTGGTAGTTTGCGGTCCTGAACAGCTTGCTGAAAATTTCCTGCCTCGTTCTGGTATCTGCTAAAAGTACCTTCTGGAAATCGCCCTGCGCGAGCATCTCGATTCCTGAGAACTGGTCTTTCGTAAGCCCAAGGATTTCTACAATCTTTTTATCTGCTTCTTTTCTCGAAGTAAGCACATCTCCGTTCGGGAGCTCGAGCTCGACTTCTTCGGCCTGCTTCGTGAATCCATCGCCTCTGGTCTTTGGGCGCTGGTACTCGGGATTTCTTTTGACGTGGTATATTTTTCCTTTGTGTAAAAATGAAAGCTCCACAAAAGTAGGTGTGTCTGCGTCAGCATACTTCGAACGAAGCATTGACGGCGCCCTGTTATCACCACTTGCCGAACCGAAAAGCGCAAAGGTTATCGCGTCAAATATCGTGGTCTTTCCTGCTCCTGTTTTTCCTGTGATCAGATACAGACCGCTCTCTCCGAGATCGCTCATTTCGAGATCCTGTCTGCCCGCATAGGAGCCGAACGCTGATAAAGTAAGTTTTAATGGTCTCATATTTCACCCCCAGATTTTTTCTATAAGCGATGTCGCGAGATTTTTCTGGTCATCGTTCATATGCTGATTGTTTACTTTTTCATAGAACTCTTCAAAAAGTTCAGCAGGAGTTTTGCTGTCGACATCCACCTCGTTGCTAAGCTCCTGATTGACGCGGGTTCTGGTGTTGTCGTACTTCAGGTGCATCAGGTTCGGGTAAAAGATCTGAAGCTTTCGCACTGCGTCCGGTACGTCATTCTCGTCTGTGAGGACTGCCTGGATGTAGTCATCTGTGGCGGTTCCTTTTATTTTTTCACGGTTGGTCAGATCATCGTAGGTGCCCTTTATTGTCCGCAGGTCATGAAGCGGTTTTAAATCTGCTGTCCTGATCTGGATGTCGTCTTTGCTTTTTATCTCCACTATCGTGACTGATTTTTTCTGATCTTCTTCAGAAAATGAATATTTGAGCGGAGAACCTGAGTACCGGATTGTATCGCGCGACACTCTTTGAGGACCGTGCAGATGGCCAAGCGCTACATAGTCGAATGGCGCGAATACATCGGCGTTGATATTGTCAAGGCCTCCGACAGATATCTCCTCTGAGTCAGACCGTGTACCTCCGGTGATAAACTGGTGGGCGATCAGAATATTGATATGTGAAGGATCAGGGGCTGCCTCGTCAATCACTGCTTTCATCATATCGGTGTAGTCTTCGAGTTCTATTCCTTTTTCTGAAAATGCTTTCCTGACATCCGCAGGTTTGATGAACGGAAGCATGTAGATGTCGGCGCTGACATCTTCGGCAGTAAGGGTGTACGGTTTCAATGGCTCTTTGCCATTATACGCCCTGGCAATATATATGCCGCTTTTTTCGATAAACTTTGATCCGAATGAAAGGCGCTCTGCCGAGTCATGGTTTCCGCTGATGATGTAAGTTCTGATGTCCCTTCTGGCAATCTGCAGCAGGAAATCCTCAAACAGCTTTATCGCTTCTGTCGAGGCAATCGATTTGTCGTAGACATCGCCTGCAATCATGATGCCGTCTGGTTTTTCATCATCTATGATAGCAAGGATCTCTTCTAAGATGTGTTTCTGGTCTTCGATCATGGAAAATTCGTTCACGCGCTTTCCGAGATGAAGATCAGCTAAATGAATGAGTTTCATAGACTTTCCCTCCTTATTGATCTGTCAGATTCTGCTTAAAAAATCCTTAACTGTTTTTGCGTATTCCTCCGGCGCTGTCAGAACTGAGCTGGCGTGTTCTGCGTCAGGAATTATATGCAGCTCCTTGTAACCCTGTGTCCGCGAATACATCTTCTGGCTGTGCTCAGGCAGTATAAAACTGTCCCTGGCTCCATGAATAAAGCAGATCGGAACACTGTTTTCATCAAGTGAATCGACTGGTCTCATCTGTTTCAGGGAGTATCCGTATCTGAGCCTGTAAGCCGCAGCGACTGGACCAAAGAGAAACTGCGGAAGATGCATTTTCGTCATCTGGCCTTTTATCACGCTTTCAATTTCTGAAAAACCGCAGTCTGCTACGACGAATTTTACTTCCGGGCTGTATTTTAATACTGCGACTGAGGTGGCGGCTCCTAAGGATTCGCCGTGCAGTCCCAGATATATGTCTTCACCATATCTCTCAAAGGTGTCTTCTATCAGGCAGTTTAGGTCCTTTGCCTCGCGCAGCGAGTAGGTGCAGAAGGTCTTTTTATTCACGCCATGCCCTCTCAGATCGTAAATGATGCAGTTATAGCCAAGGCTGAGATATACAGGCATGTATTTCATGTCGCCGTACCTGTTGTCAGTGTAGCCGTGTGAGATTATCACGTATTTATCTGTCGGATTTCCGGCATAGCAGCAGACTGTGTGAAGCTCGTAATTATCGTACGACGCGACTATATAATCATCTTTTTTCAGGTCATCGAAAAATGAGACATCGTAGTGCTCCTTCTGCCATTCATACGCCTCGTCAGGTGTCTGTCTTTTTATCCCACCGATATATTCCGCGAGCTTCAGATCGACGACCGATGCTGTAAGCGCAACTGCACCGGCAGTCCCGGCGGCGATTATTTTTGCCTTGCTCATAGAAAGCTCCTCTGTGTATCTGTCGTTACTATTTACGGCACCTCCCCGATCAGACTGCAGACCAACCGAGCTTACGCGTGTCTGTCGCACCTTTGATGCTAAAAGTCTGCGGTTATTGGGGATGTTCATGACTATTATTATAGCATAATTCAGGTCAGTCCTGAAGCCAAAACATCCGGTCTCCATTGGAGTCCGGATGCCTGGAAAATGATTTACTTTAATACAGCTGGTTCTGTTTTTCTGATGACATTCATATACATCACGATCATCAGCACAAGGATAATGCCGAGGTAGAAGGGAAAAAGCGCGAACGAGATGTGGTTCGCTAAAAGCCCGAAAAGCGGCGGCATAAGAGTTGTGCCGATGTAGGCAAAAGCCATCTGTACACCGATGATTGCCTGTGACTTGTCGGCACCGAAACGGTATGGCGTGCTGTGAATGATGCTCGGATATACCGGTGCACAGCCGAGACCTACTATGATCAGGCCGGCGAGTGAGACTATATCGCCAAAAGGCAGGAACAGCAGTATAATACCGAGCGCGATGACGCCCTGTCCGAGATGGATCATCTGGGTATCGTTCAATTTAAAAGTAAGAAAGCCGGACGCCGCGCGGCCTATCGTGATGCCGATATAGAACAGGCTCGCAAAGCTTGCGGCTGTAGCGGCAGGAACCCCTTTGAAAACTGTCAGGTAGCTGGCTGCCCACTGTCCGGCAGTTTGCTCAACCGCGCAGTAGCAGAAGAAGGTGATAAGGATTTCCTTTGCGCCTGGGATTGCCAGAATCTCCTTTATGGAGAGCGCCCTGCGATTCGAGGCCTTTGCGCCGTCATCTGTTCCGTCAGCCTCAGAGCGCCTGTTCCACAGCGGAAGCGAAATGATGATCACCAGGGTCAGTGCTGACTGGATAAAACCAATCACGCGGTAGCCCATATTCCAGGAATCGTGATCTGTTATGCAGTAGCTCATTACATATGGTCCGAATGAAGCGCCGATTCCCCACATGCAGTGGAGCCAGCTCATATGGCGGCTCTTGAAATGAAGGGCGACGAAGTTATTGAGAGCAGCATCGATGCTTCCGGCTCCGAGCCCATAAGGCAGGGCCCAGAGGCAGAGCATATAGTATCGTGAGCTGAATGAGAATCCGAATAGTCCGACAGCTGTAAGAGCTGTGCTTAATGCGGTTATTTTTCCAGTGCCGAGCTTCTTTGTAAGGCGGTCGCTCATCAGAGCCGAGATGATCGTGCAGAAAGAGATGATCATCGAGACGAATCCCATGTATGAAACGGGAACGTCGAATTGTCTGTAGATGGTCGGCCAGGCTGATCCTAAGAGTGAATCCGGCAGGCCGAGGCTGATAAAAGCCAGGTAGATGATAAATAATAGCATGTTCTTCTCCTTTTGTTTTTTACGATATGATTATATCGCCACGCCAATATCTTGTCTTGAACAAAATACCCAAAAATATATGACAAAATTTTCAAAAACTGTTCTGTTCTGATATAATTATCTTAAACTTCGGATGATTGGAACATCTGGAAGCGAATAGTTTCAGGAGACGGCACAGATGGCGATTTCAGAATGTACTTCACCAATTGAAGAGAATGGCAGAGAGACGCAGATCTACATGGACAGTTTCTTTCCGATCCTCTGCTATTATGAAAATCTGGATGGGATTAGTGTCCCATGGCACTGGCACGACGAGCTTGAGCTCGTGATAGTGACGGAGGGAGAAATTGTCGCGGCTGAGGAGCAGGAGGAATTTGTCATCAGAAAAGGCGACGGATTTTTTGTCAATTCAGGTTTTCTCCATGCGATG
>JBJELA010000328.1:0-6999 GCA_051878915.1 Candidatus Weimeria sp. | reverse complement strand
GCTCATTTTTTACCTCCTATGGTTAAACATCCAGCCGTCTCACCTGCATCGGGAACCTCTGCATAAAAGGCACCATCCTCTGCATTAACGGCTGTGCAAAATAAAAGAGGCCACCTGGCCTCTCAACTGAGCCTATGGTATTATACTACAGACAGTGATAAAATGCAACAGA
Source organism: Candidatus Weimeria sp. (assembly GCA_051878915.1). GTDB lineage: Bacteria > Bacillota > Clostridia > Lachnospirales > Lachnospiraceae > Weimeria. The sequence goes on along the minus strand of JBJELA010000328.1, from coordinate 6,827 downwards.
AAATTTACTTGCCTGTTATCGCCTTTGCTATTTCTCTGTAAGAGCTTCCTTCTTTAATAGAATAGGTTCCGGTATGGATTATCTGATCATAACCGTTCTGCTCCAGATAATCGTTAAAAGCGCTTGCTGAGGAGATAAGTCCGGCGCTCTGAAGCTTCTTTCCGACACTTAATGAAGTGTCTCCTCCCTGTATGGTTATTGATATTTTTTTATCCGAAGCGGAATCCGCTGTGTTATCAGCAGATTTTGAACTGCTTTCTGACTTTGTGGTATCTGAGTCAGTTTTTGCTGACTTTGAGTCAGACTTGCTGTCATCTGAGTTGGCCTGAGACGTCTTGTCTGTAGATGAATCCCTGCCATCATCCTTCTTTTCGGTTGGATCAGCAGTCTTTGTGGTGGTAGTGGTCACATCTCCGTCAGAACTCGTAGTCGTAGTAGTCTTCGCGTCGGAGCCTGTCTTTTTCTTCTGTTCTTCCTGGAGCTCTTTAATGGTACGGCTTGAAGCATCGCCTGACGCGTTTTCTGAATCTACCATTCCAAGCGCTCTCGCTCTTCTCTTTACCGCAGCATCTGTCATCGGCACGCCAGAGAAGAACAGCCCGAGCATCAGAATCAGCGCTGTGGCAATAATACCGACTCCAAGCCCTCTCATATAGTATTTTCTTTTCATTCTGAGGCTTCCTCCTCCTTTTCATCAAAAAGCTCAAGGATAAGTGTTACCTCACCGATTCCCTTTCCAGTCTCCTTTGCTATATCAAGAAGTGAATATCCCTGATGGTACATGGAAATGACCTTTTCACGGATTTTTTTCGTATCCTCCTGGCTTGAATTCTTCGTTTTCTCACTGTTCTGAGGCTTGTCAGCACAAGCCTTGTTATTATCGGAGGCTTCTTTATCCTGAGCCTTGAGATCAGAGATTACCATGGCCTCCTCTTCTTTTTTAGACTCAGGCTCTTCCTCACTCTTTACTTCTGAATCCTGCTGTGGGAGAGGCGGAAATACCGGATTATCATCAGTCTCAGTTTCCTTTGCGCTGTCATCAGCCGGAGCAGGAACTCCTGTATCATTCTGACCTGCAGCAGTGGCCTCTCTCTGTTTCTCAGACTCAGAGAGGAGCTCCCTTACATGTGACTCCGCCTCACCAAGTGACTTGGTAAGCTTTGTCATGGTTTCCTGCTTGTCATTTAACATCTGATACATGAACAGAATCTCGTCATGAGTCTTTGTCATCGAGTCATAGACGGAATCCGCATATTCGCCAATAGACATGATACGGTTATTTGTTTCCTTGTCAGCCTCTGCTATGAATTCCTCTGACTTTTCATCGACCTTGTCAGAAATAGTCTGATCGATTTTTGAATCCGCGTCATTTAACTGCTTTTCAACAAGCGCCTTTATCTGGTCTTCACTAAGGCCACTGATCTCATTCATATCCGACGAAGAGATCTTCTCGGAGATAAAAAAACTCCCTATAAAAAATACTGCTCCTATGATAAGTAGACCAATTTCAAGTCCTGTCATCTGTTCACACCTTTACATCAAAAGAGGCAACGGTACCTTTTTTTATTACCCTGCCATCTGAATTATCTTCAACCGATTCCTGTTTTCTTTTTCTTTTCCTCTCGTCAGAAAATGCAGCCCCACTACCTTCCCCGTCCGGATCAAGGGCGCTCTCCTTTGCGCTCTCACTCTTTGCATTAACAGTACGCTGCGCCTGCTGTGCATCTCTTGTCACTGTAACAGCAAGGTTCTGCTGATTGATGGCAGGCCTTGTATCTTCAGCGCCTTTCTGCGCGGATACTGCCTGAGTATTCTGGATAGTGGCCTGATAAGTAACTGGCGCAATAGCCATAAACTACTCCTTTCAGTCTACAACTGGACCTTTGACAATCTCTCCGTTTTTCTTCTCAAACTGTACAAAGGAGCTTTCCTCCTTTACTGTATAAGAAAGTTCTGAAATAGTTATCGTAACTCCAGGAAAGATCCTCCTGTGAACCACGACCTTTGAATGCTTGCTGGTAAGGAGCTCCTGATGGAGGTTGTTGAATTCCTCACGGTGCGTTTTAAGAGATGTCCTTAATACATCAATCTTCTGAAGTACTGTAGTCAGATAGGCCATATTTTTACTGTCGAGTTTTTTCCCGTTCTTTACAAACTCATCGTAGCTCGCGATTATCGGGCGCGCTTTTTCTATCTGCTGTGATTCATCTACTATCTGTCGCTGCAGCAGATTGTAGCGGGCTTTTTTATCAGGATCTATGCCTACCTCTATTCTTGTAGCCGCACCCATTTCAGAGCCTATCGTGACAGACTCCACTTTTCCTCCGGCTCTTACGGAAGAGCCTGCGATAAATCCTCTTTTATTCATAACGCGGACGTCATCCTTCGCATTCACATCACTGTAAAGGATAGAGCCGGTCTCGACATAATTCTCAGTGGTTACCCTCGCGCTCTCTATAAACTGGGCGATCAGGGCGCCCCTGCACTTTATCATGCCCTTATTCATGCCATGAATGCCCTGACGGACTATTATCTGACCTCCGGCATCCAGATACGCGCCCTCCACTACACCATCTACTACGATGTCACCTCCGGCCTTAACTGTAAATCCGGACCTGACTGAGCCTTCAATATGGACATTGCCTCCATAGGTGATATTGCCAGTAGAATTATCCACATCAGATCTTACCAGGAATTCATCCTGTACTATGACCTTACCGTTCTCAAGAGACGCGTGTCCGTAGATTTCAGAATAGATAGCTGTTCCATCATCAGAAAGTCTGATGTGGTCGCCATAAACAAGACTCGCGTCATTGATCTCCCTGACAGGTATCTCCTTGCCAAAAACGTCTTTGCCTGGCTTTCCCGGATCAGCCGGAATAAGCGTAGCCAGCAGATCGCCCTCGTTTACGATTGAAACGGTATTAAGATTCTTGAAATCAACCGAGCCATCAGGCAGTATCTTTGGTCTTAAGCTTGGGTTTGTATTAAAATTATAGATGATCCTGGCATCATGTCCCATTACAGGACGATCTCCATTTGCTATCACATAGGAAAAATAATAACGCCTGTTATTTACAAAGTCCAGGATAGCATCCTGACTGATGCCATAAATGATCCCCCTGCTGTTGAGGACGGTAATAATATCTCCTGCCCCCAACAGATCACCACCTGCTGAAGGCGGCTCAAAAACAGCTGTTACCTTCATGTGATCGAGAGAGATTTTTATAGCCATCTTCTCGTCAAAGTCACTCACCAGACATTTATTGGAGACAAGAACCTCTGAGGCTTTTTTCTCCGATATCTGCTGCGTGAGGGCAGCCATATCATCTATCTGAACTCCATGAACCTTCAGATATTCATACGCCTCGGAAATCTCAACGTCTTTTCCGCCATCTGTCGCTGGAATATATTTTGAATAGGCCTTACCATCTTTAAATACCAGCTGTATATACGCATTAGCCATATGAACCTGCTTTCGTTATAAAAATTTCATGTAATTCCCCATGATTTTACGCATTTTTTTAAGTGCTCTGGTATGGAGCTGGGAAACCCTTGATTCCGAAACTCCCATAACCTCGCTGATTTCCTTCAGGGTGAGGTCATCATAGTAATAGAGCAGGATGACCTTCTTTTCCTTTTCAGTCAGAACCTCAAGAGAATCCTTAAGCTTTGCGGATAATTCTTCCCTTGTGACCTTCTCCTCCGGCTGCTCAAAATAAGAATTTTTCTTTGTGTCCATTGCAGGCTCATTACCGCCTGCCTCAATAAATTCATTGAGAGACACAAGGTTGGTGATCTTTAACGAGGATATAAAAGAAAAGTAATCGTCAAGGGACATCCCCATCTCTTCCGCCAGCTCTTCGTCAGTCGGCTCCCGTCCTGTACGGGCCATAACCTCTTTTGTAGCATTATCGAGTTCTTTCTGCCTCTGTCTTATGGTCCTGGGTATCCAGTCCATTTTTCTTATCTGATCAAGAATAGAACCCTTTATTCGAAGTGAAGCATATGTTTCGAATTTCACTTCCTTATGAACATCGAATTTATCAATGGCATCTATAAGTCCAAAAACACCGTATCCTACGAGATCATCGTATTCAACGCTGTTATTCAGGTACATGCTCATCTTCCCCGCGACTATTTTTACAAGGGGAGAATATTCGATTATAAGCTTTTCTCTCAGGGCTGGCGTAGGATTAGCAGCGTATTTATCCCAGAGAGAAGAATCAAAAGTCACAGCCATAGTAAATCATTACTCCTGTGTCTGCTCTTCATCAGACTCTTTATCTGAAGATTCTTCATCCTGATCGGCCTTGTCATCCTCAGATTCCATATCTTTCTGCTCTTCCTCTTTTTTGTCGACCTGAAAACCTATATCGAGGAATACCCGGACTAAGCTTCCGATAATTCCGAATATTATCACAGTGATAAGCAGGTTAACGACAAATCTTCCAAAAGATACATCCTTTAAAATGCTTACTACACTTGAAATCCCGGCAGCAGCAAGAGTTACCAGAATAGGGATCGGTCTTGTATTCGGTTTCTTATATTTTTGTACTTGATTATTCTGTTTATTTTTCATATCTTATATGGAGTTTTTCCAACTGCCTTGATAAGAAAGTCCCCATTCTCACTATAGAGCTCAACGGTACGTCCAAAATTTTTGCCACAATCCTCCGCAATAAGCGGAATACCAAGCTTCTTAAGCATTTCACGGCAGGCCGCGGCATTTCTGTCTCCGACATTCATAGCAGAATTATTACCCATATCGAACATCCTGGCTCCTCCGGCTATTTTTGCGCGGAGACGGCTCTTAGATGCTCCCATCTGTATCATATCATCGATAAGCTTTTTTATTCCAGTATCTGCAAACTTAGCGATATTTGAATTATTCCTGATAGCGGTACTGTCCGGAAGCATGATATGCGCAAGTCCGGTTATTTTTGTCACCGGATCATAGACTGCTATGCCGATACAGGAACCAAGGCCAATTGTTGTAAGATTATCGGGAGCACGACAGACCTTTAAATCTGCCATTCCCACTTTTATCATTTCGCCCAAGTAATCAGCTCCTTATACCGGCAGCCCGAGGGCTTTTAATATCTTCTGATATGAATCTCCCTCTGGCATCAGAATATAGTACCCGGATATATCCAGGTCATCACCCATCTCAGTCTTTATCATCAGAGCATTGTCTCCAACCATTCCGAACTGGATAGCCGGAACTGAAAGAATGGCACCTGCCATATCTATGGCTACATACGGAACAGTCGGGGTAATCTTCATATTTGTAAGTCCGGATAACGCTGACAGATAAGAGCCTGCAATGATATTTCCAATCTCCTTTATAGCAGACATATCCATATCATCAAAGTCCTTGTCATAATCCGCGTCTCTCATCATAAGACGATTTACCAGATGATGAGCCGATGGAAGATCCATCAGAAACATCATGGAACCGGTAATATCATTCTCGACACCGAGCATTATGCCGACAACTACCTCGTCTTCAGATCCGATCGCACCTGTGATCTTTTCAACAGGCATAAGCTCCACATGAGGAACGCTCATATTGATCTTCAGATTCAGCATATTAGCGATTGCTGTCGTGGCATTTCCTGCACCGATATTTCCAATCTCGGTCAGAACATCCGGATACATCTTGTTTATCTGGTCTAATGTCATTTTACCCATATAAACCACTTCCTAAAAAGTCAGGCTTTTGGATCATCCACCACAGCAGAGATATCAAAGATAGAAATCAGATCATCTCCATGCTTTCCGATGCCATTGATAAAAACGGTATCCTGCTTCTTCGATTTGACATTTCTGTTTATCTCTGACTCACCTAAGGCGATAACTTCCTTAACCTCGTCAACAAGCACCCCGACATATCCTATCTCATCAAGCTTCAGGATAACTATACGGGATTTATTTGTTACCTCATCCTCGCCAAGGCCCATTTTTCTTCTGATGGACATGACAGGTACCACTTCACCACGGAGATTTATGATACCGATATAGTAAAACTGGACCTTTGGAACACGGGTAATTTTCTGCATACGGACGATGTTGTCCACATATGAAATATCAAGGCCGTACTGCTCATCGCCTATACGGCAGATGATATACTGTTTTTTCTCTTCGTCTGCGACGCCTGAATCCTTGCGTCTTATTTCGTTCTTTTTATCCATTTGGTACCCCCTTAGAACATAGCGTTAGCATCGAGGATAAGAGCGACTTCACCATCTCCAAGGATAGTAGCGCCGCTTATCATCTTGTTGGTATCCATGACTTTACCCATGGACTTGATAACGATTTCCTGCTGTCCTATAAGGCTGTCTACCACGAGACCAGCGTAATTGTCGCCCTTCTTTACTATGACTACTATGAGATTATCCGGTTTCTTATCTGTAGGCGGGCAGTCAAGAAGCTCGTCAAGATGGATAAGAGGGATTACGAGTCCTCTTAAGTAAATGACTTCCTTGGCCTGTACATACTTGATATCAGATACAGGAATATTTTCGATATTCATGATGGAAGCAAGTGCTATGGCGTACTTCTCGTCTCTGACCTCTACCATAAGAGCCTGGATGATAGCAAGTGTAAGCGGGAGTCTGATAGTAAAAGTAGAACCCTGGCCAAGCTCGGTCTTAACCTCGACATCACCGCCTAAAGCCTCGATGTTGCTCTTTACGACGTCAAGTCCTACTCCACGTCCGGAAATATCTGTAACGACCTTTGACATCGAGAACGACGGCATGAACAGGAAATCAATGATCTCCTTCTTTGTCAGGTTCTCTGCGTCTTCCTCAGAAACAAGGCCT
>JBJELA010000327.1:0-1524 GCA_051878915.1 Candidatus Weimeria sp. | reverse complement strand
AGTCGAAGTATCGGACATTTTCTTTATTCAGAAAACGTATAAGAGTCGACATATCTGTGGCTGAAACCTGATTCGAGCTGCCTCCCGGAAAGCGGTACAGATGACACTTTACACCGGTATAATCATAGATAAGATTCTGAATCCTGAAAAAATCACTCTTAAACGAAGAAAGGGATGCATAAACCTGACTATAATTATGAGTGTAGGAATGCATCCCGATAGTGTGGCCTTCATCAACTATCCGCTTATACATTTTTTTTGAATGGGCATCAGTACGTCCGTTTACGAAAAATGTGGCCTTGACATTGTAATCATCAAGAATATCAAGTATTTTTCCAGTATTACTGCTTGGCCCGTCATCAAAAGTGAGGTAAACCTTCCTGACATCAGCTTCATCCGCGAGATTTTCCACATCAGAGGTTACATCGTTCTTCTGTATGTCAGAATCAGTCGCAGCCCTGCTTTCACCGTCGGATGAAGAGCTCTCTTTTTCGAGCATCGTTTTGACAGTAAGATTTAAATCCTTTACTTCCTTATATAAATGATATGAAAAAACACCCAGCAGTACGACAGCTATTATTGAAAAAATAGTCCAGAAGATCAGGAAAACAGTGATGAATTTTTTCATCCGGTGAACTCTCCCGACTTTCTGTCGCTGCTGTCTTATCTGCTCTGAATTATCAGTCTCGTTCATCAGTACCTATAAAAAAAGCACTGATACTACTGTCTTTGTAATACCAGTGCCGTTACTTACAAAATTACTGCATCTGCTTTGCAACTTCTTCAGCAAAGTTCTCGTTTCTCTTCTCAAGTCCTTCGCCTGTCTCAAAACGTACGAACTCCTTGATTGAAAGATCAGTTCCGGCTGCCTTTGCTACCTGGTCGAGGTATTTGGCTACAGACTGCTTTCCGTCCTCAGCCTTAACATAAACCTGATCCATAAGGCAGACTTCCTTGAGCTCCTTGTTAAGACGTCCCTTTACGATGCCGGCCTTAACCTTATCAGGCTTAGCTGCTTCCTTAGGATCGTTCTCGATCTGAGCCTTGATGATCTCTGTCTCATGATCAAGGTACTCCTGGTCTACATCAGCGTCTCTGATGTACTTAGGATTTAATGCAGCAATCTGCATTGCAACATTGTGAAGGGCTTCCTTTACATCGTCGTTAGCGTTGGAGCAGTCAGCGTTGATGACAACACCGATCCTTCCGCCGCCATGGATGTAAGAAACAACTATACCATTCTCAGCTGTAACCTTCTTGAAACGTCTGATGGAAAGCTTCTCACCGATAACAGCGATCTCCTCATCAAGAGCTTCCTTTACAGTCTTTGAAGGATCAGAAATCCACTTGTCAGCAAGAAAAGCATCGATATCAGAAGCGCCGGTCTTAAGGGCAGCGTTTGCGACTTCTCTTACATAAGCCTTGAACTTATCGTTATTTGCTACGAAGTCTGTCTCTGAGTTAACCTCAACGATAGCAGCTGTGTTGCCCTCAGATACAACATCTACAAGACCTTCAGCTGCG
>JBJELA010000326.1:0-1534 GCA_051878915.1 Candidatus Weimeria sp. | reverse complement strand
CCTGTGATCACGGTAAATGACCTTGAAAGCCCTCTGTGCGTAACAGGAATACCGGCATGCTCAGGAACAGCTATCGCGGAGCTTACTCCAGGAATTACTCTGCATCTGAAGCCGGCTTCTGTCACAGCTGAAAATTCTTCACCGCCGCGGCCGAATACAAAGCTGTCACCGCCCTTAAGCCTTACTACTCTCTTCCCTTCGCCTGCGTTTTCAATAAGGATCCGGTTTATTTCATCCTGCTTTTTACTGTGCTTTCCTGCGCGCTTTCCCACGTATATTTTTACAGCGTCCGCCTTAGCCTCAGAAAGCAGGCCTTTATCTATCAGATCGTCATAGACAACAACTTCAGCGTCTCTTAACACCCTGAGGCCTTCCACAGTAATAAGTCCTTTACCGCATCCGGCCCCGACCAGATACACATAACCGTTCTTTTTCATAAAATCCATCCCGCCTACTGTCTGTAGATCTCATCAGCGATCTGTCTGCAAAGTATTCTGTAATCGCTGTACCTGCCGCTCCTTACACAGGTCCTGCCTTCAAAAAGTCCATATACAGTCAGTCTGTCACCGCAGACCACGGCATGCACCCCGACAGCCAGTGAACAGTCAGCCTTCATCAGCTCAAACAGATACCTCTCGACAACAAAACGCCTGCCGGTTTCAGCGTCGTTTATTTTTTCAAGGACCTTAAGAACATCATGATCGCCGCTTCTGCACTCTACCGCCACAATGCCCTGGCCGCAGGCAGGTATCATATCCTCTGGCGAAAACTGCTTTACAGTGTAGCCGCTCAGATCGATACCGAGCCTGTCGACACCGGCCCTCGCAAGAACGATAGCGTCATAGTCCTCTGAGGAAAGCTTTCTTAGTCTTGTCTCCACATTGCCGCGGATATTCTTTACGACAGCGTCAGGGTATAGGCGCATTACAGCAGCTTTCCGCCTGGCGCTGCCGGTCCCGATGACATGGAGGCTGTCTTCATGACCGGGTTTTATCACAAGCAGGTCAGCCGGACTTGCCGCTTTTACAACAGCCCCGATAGTCATGCCGCACGCCAGCTGATACGGCAGATCCTTTGCGCTGTGAACAGCGATATCAGCCCTGCCGTCAGACAGAGCCTCTTCGATCTCGCGCACAAAGAGGCCATTGCCGCCGATATCCCTGAGCGCTTTTGAAGTGTTGATATCACCCTTCGTCGAAATAATAAGCCGCTGTGACCTGACGCCGCACTTTTTCAGCGCGGCATCCACTATATCCACCTGTGCCATCGAAAGCCTGCTGCCCCGCGACGCAATTACTATATCACTCATAAAGTCCTCTCTTAAGTCACCTGATCTGTTCACGCCCGCGGCTTATTTCCTCCGCGAGGGAATCTATATCAACCTCCGCTCCGCTGTCATCAAGCAGCTGATCAAGAACCTTTCTGTACAGCATCCCGCGCTCATGCTGCGTAAAGGAAGGGAACCTCTCAGGAACAGTTTTACGCAGAGCAGCCATTTTTTCAAGGATAAGATCAATATCCTCCGGCACCAGAT
>JBJELA010000325.1:0-1535 GCA_051878915.1 Candidatus Weimeria sp. | reverse complement strand
CACTCGACCTTTTTGATATCCTTCAGACCATGACTTCGTTGGACGACGCTGTCTACGTCCACTCGTTAAATGTCGCCCTGATTGCGAGAGGCATAGGACGATGGATGAACCTGGATGCCGAGACACTCAGTATCATCACTCTAGCAGGTTATTTTCACGATATCGGAAAGCTTGCGATCCCGCCAGAGATCCTGAACAAGCAGGGGAAGCTTACTGACGAGGAGTTTAAGATCCAGAAGACTCACGCGCTCGAAGGCAAAAAGATTCTTTCAAAAATACCGAATATCGACAGCAGGATATTGACCTCTGCCCTGCAGCATCACGAGAGAAACGACGGTTCAGGCTACCCGAGAGGCCTTTCAGGTGATGAGATAGATCCGATCGCGTCAGTTATAGCTGTTGCTGATGTCTATGACGCGATGACGACGGCGAGGGTTTACAGAGGTCCGCTCTGTGCATTCGAAGTCATAGCGTCATTTGAAAGGGACGGCATTCAGAAGTATTCACCGAAGGTCGTTCTGACATTCCTCTCAAGGCTCGCCGGTGCTTATCAGAACGCCCGCGTCCTGTTAAATGACGGACGCAGATGCACTGTCGTCTACATCCACCGCCATCATAATATGAGCAAACCGATAGTCCAGTTCGATGATGGCACTATAGCAGACCTCATGAATGAGCCATCGCTCTCCATCAAGGCAATTATATAAGACACAAAAATCCCGGTTCCTGAATAGAACCGGGATTTCTTTATTTTGATTTGTCGAGGAACTGTGAATCATATTCGCCGTTCATCGTCTTGTAATATTTCGATACTGCTGACTGGCTTTTACGAATCTTCTTCACCTGCTGCCTGATGCTGGTAAATTTCTTATCGAGAAGCTTGTAATTCTCCTGCTCCTGTTTTCTTACGAGGGCAGTCAGATCTGTGATCTCTCTTACCAGATCCTTCATCCGGGCTATCTCGTCTCTGTATTTGTCCTTGTGATCAGTAAGGAGCGGTTTAACCTTGTCAAAAATAACCGAAAACCCATCGTCTAACGTGGATATCTGGTCAACCCAGCCGTCCTTATGATCCATCGTAGCCTGCAGGTCGTCAGGTGTCGAAGTATCATCGATAAGGACCTTCTTCTGAATCTCATCCTCCTTTGAGATAAGCTTCAGAAGCTCGACCTTTTTCTCAAGTGACTCCCTCAGGATTCTTACATATGCATCGTCTTCAGTAGTTTCACCCATAGCATCACTCCGCTGATGTAGTCCCGCCTACATGAACATTCTGACCGTTATTGGTCTTTCTCATGACTTCCTTCCAGGTATCCCTCATAGTCTCTATATGGTCATGAGCCTCCTGAAGGATATCGTTGTCCTTTTTCATATTGGCCCAGAGGAGCCTGTCTCTGATAAGCTTATAGACATTCTCGAAGTCAGCCGCAACAGGGTACTTGTGATTCAGTGTTCCCAAAAGCTCTACGATGATATCGTCGGCCTTCTGGATATTTTTGTTGGCCTTCTCGTAGTCCTTCTCTTCAATGGCTTCG
>JBJELA010000324.1:0-7105 GCA_051878915.1 Candidatus Weimeria sp. | reverse complement strand
AGAAGGGTTCCATTGGAATGCTGCAGAGGAATTTTAAAATAGGTTTCAACCGGGCCGCAAGGATCATGGATCAGCTTGAAGAAGCAGGGGTTGTCGGTTCAGAAATAGGAACAAAGCCGAGGACAGTCAGAATGACTATTCAGGACTTCGAGGAGTACCTGAAAAATTCATGAGATATGGCGGCTGCGGTTATTTTTTAAAGAATAGTAGTGGAAAGGAAAAAGCATGAAGTCAGACATCGAGATTGCACAGGAGGCGGAAAAGCTCCCAATTGAAAAAGTAGCAGAGAAGGCCGGGATTCCTTATGATTCACTTGAGCTTTACGGGAAGTACAAGGCAAAGCTCACAGAAGATTATCTGAAGGAGCTCTCCGGAAAGAAGGACGGAAAGTTAGTCCTTGTGACAGCTATAAACCCTACTCCGGCGGGCGAGGGCAAGACAACGACTACGATAGGACTTGTGGATGCCTTGAACAGACGCGGTAAAAAAGCAGTAGCCGCCCTCCGTGAGCCTTCACTTGGTCCATGCTTTGGCATCAAGGGCGGCGCCGCCGGCGGCGGATACGCGCAGGTGGTTCCTATGGAGGAGCTTAACCTTCACTTCACAGGTGATTTCCACGCCATTACAAGCGCTAACAACCTGCTTTCAGCCATGCTTGACAACCACATCCAGAAGGGCAATAAGCTCGGTATCGATCCAAGGAGCGTAGTATGGAAGCGCTGCATGGATATGAACGACCGTGTCCTTAGAAACATCGTTGTCGGACTTGGAAAAAAGGCAGACGGAATGCCGCGTGAGGATCATTTTGTAATCTCAGTTGCCAGTGAGGTAATGGCAGTGTTCTGCCTTGCGGATGATCTTCATGATTTAAAGGAGCGCCTTAAAAAAATAATCGTTGCCTATAACTTCGATGGCGATCCGGTCACAGCAGAGGACTTAAAGGCTACAGGCGCTATGGCAGCTCTTCTTGTCGACGCGTTAAAGCCGAATATAATCCAGACCTTAGAGCACAATCTCGCGATAGTACACGGCGGACCGTTCGCAAACATCGCTCATGGCTGCAACTCAGTCCGTGCCACAAAGGCAGCGCTTAAGCTCGGCGACATCGCAGTCACAGAGGCAGGCTTCGGCGCAGACTTAGGAGCTGAGAAGTTCTTTGACATCAAGTGCAGAAAGGCAGGACTTCGCCCTGACGCCGCGGTTCTGGTTGCTACAGTGCGCGCGTTAAAGTATAATGGCGGAGTACCTAAGGACAATCTTAAAGAAGAAAATCTCGACGCCCTGAAGAAGGGAATCGTAAACCTCGAGAAGCACATAGAAAACCTTCAGAAGTTCGGAGTACCGATCATCGTAACCTTAAACTCATTCGATACGGATACAGACGCTGAGGTTTCATTTGTAAAGGATTTCTGCGAAAAGAGAGGCTGCGAGTTCGCTATTTCAGAGGTCTTCGCAAAGGGCGGAGAAGGCGGACTTGCTCTCGCAGATAAGGTTCTTGAGACACTCGATAATAAAAAGAGCGATTTCCATGTACTTTATCCTGATGACATGCCGCTCGAGAAGAAGATTGAGACAGTGGCAGAGGAGATTTACGGGGCAGACGGAGTTACTTATACCGCAGCCGCAAGGAAGAGCCTTGAAAAGTTAAAGAGCCTTGGAATGGATAACCTTCCTGTCTGCATGGCAAAGACACAGTATTCACTTTCGGACGACGCAAAGAAGCTTGGACGCCCGACAGGATTTACGGTAAACGTACGTGAGGTTTACCCGTCTGCAGGCGCAGGCTTTGTAGTAGCAGTCCTTGGAAACATTATGACAATGCCAGGACTTCCACTGCATCCGGCAGCTGAGAATATCGATGTAACAGACGATGGAAAAATAACCGGACTTTTCTGATAGTAATAAAGGAGACATATGTCAGCTAAAATTATCGATGGAAAAAAGATTTCGCAGGATATAAAGGACGAGGTAAAGCAGGAGGTGGCTTCTCTTAAGGAGAAGGGCACAGAGCCGTGTCTTGCGGTAGTTCTGGTCGGTGACGATCCGGCAAGTCATGTGTACGTAAGGAACAAGATCCGCGCGTGTGAATATACCGGGATAAAGTCGGTATCCATTGAACTCCCTGCTGATACAGAGGAGGACGAGCTTCTTAAAAAAATAAACGAGCTCAACGCGGATGAAACAGTCCACGGGATCCTCGTACAGCTTCCGCTTCCTCCGCAGATAGATGAAGACAGAGTCATCAATGCCATCGATCCTGACAAGGATGTGGATGGATTTTCACCTATCTCAGTAGGAAGGCTTTCCATCGGACTTCCTGGCTTTAAATCCTGCACTCCAGCCGGGATCATCGAGCTTCTGAAGAGGAGCGGTATTTCAATCGACGGGAAGAACTGCTGCATAGCCGGAAGAAGCAATATCGTAGGAAAGCCAATGGCTATGCTGCTTCTGCGCGAGAACGGGACAGTGACAGTCACTCACTCACATACGAAGGATTTAAGAAGCTTTACTTCTAATGCTGACATACTTGTCGCAGCCATAGGAAAGCCAAAGTTTTTCAAGGCTGAGGATATCAAGGAGGGTGCGGCAGTCATAGATGTAGGAATGGACAGGGACGAGAACGGCAGGCTCTGCGGAGACGTGGACTTTGATTCAGCCTCACAGAAGGCCGGATATATAACACCTGTACCTGGCGGAGTCGGACCGATGACTATTGCGATGCTTATGAAAAATTGTGTGGAAGCAGCGAAACGCCTATGAAAAAATCAAAGCATCTGAAGAAACCAAAGCATCTGAAGTTTATTATCATACTGCTGGTTCTGGCTGTACTTATGGGCTTTGTCTATTACAGATATACCAGGTCATTTTCTTATCAGTACGCCAGGGCCAGACAGGCTGACGCGGAAAAGGACTATGAAAACGCGATTTCTCATTATCTGAAGGCCTTAGAGACTGATCAGACAGATGTGAAGGTTCTGACTGAAATAGGAAATGATTATATCAGACTGAAGCGTACCGCCATGGCGGAGCAGTTTCTGCTCCGGGCCGTAAAAGCCGACGGAAGCTATGAGAGATCATTTCAGCTCATATTAAAGCTCTATGAGAGTGAAGGCGCGTACAACAAGATGGAAAAGATCTATTCGTACGCGACTTCCGATGATGTCAGGGAGATATTCAAGGATTATCTGATAAAGCCGCCTGTATTTTCACAGGAGGGCGGTGATTATGACGATGATGTAATGTTAAAGCTCTCTCTGCCTGAGGATGCTGAGGATGACTGGCAGATTTTCTATACTACGGACGGTAAGGCCCCGAACGGAGTAAATGGTCATCTCTATGATGGAAATTATATCTATCTGACTGAAGGAAAGACCAAGGTTCGCGCTGTCTGCCGCAATTCCAACGGAAAGTTCGGAGAGGTTATCTCAGAAACCTTCAATATCGAGTACCAGAATCCGAATGAGCCGACGGTATCGCCGAACGGCGGTGATTTTACCAAGAAGACAAAGGTGACGATCACGGCTGATTCAGACTGTACGATATATTATTCCTGGAAAAATCAGGATCCTGACCAGAAGTCAAAGAAATACACAAAGCCTCTTACTGTGCCAAAGGGATACCACGTACTCTCTGTTGTGGCCTATGACAGACACGGACTGAAGAGCAAGACATACCATATGAGTTTTTCATACTATCCCGAATAAGAAAGGATTTTAGTATTGGCAGATGTAAATATCGAGATCCCTGAAAAGGATCTGTTAAATATCTTTGGTGAATTTGATTCCCATGTAAAGATTCTTGAGGATAACCTCGGAGTGGATTTTATCCTTCGAGGCGACCAGCTGAAGCTTTCAGGAGAGGAGAATAACCTGAAGAGGGCCGAGAAGGTTTTTAACGAGCTTTATGAGCTTTCAAAGAGGGGACACGATATCACCGATGGTGACGTGCATTACGCCCTTTCTTTAAAAAATACCCAGAGCGGGCATCCACTGGTTGAGCTGGACAGTGACATAATCTGTCATACCGTATCAGGAAAGCCTGTAAAGCCAAAGACACTGGGACAGAAGGAATATGTCGATACGATAAGAAAGAGGATGATCACCTTTGGCGTAGGGCCGGCAGGAACAGGAAAGACGTACCTCGCGATGGCTATCGGCATCACCGCCTTCATGCATGAAGAGGTCGAGAGGATAATCCTTACGAGACCTGCGATAGAGGCTGGTGAGAAATTAGGATTCCTTCCTGGAGACCTGCAGTCAAAGATTGATCCGTATCTCCGTCCGTTATACGACGCCCTGTATCAGATAATGGGAGCCGAGACCTTCCAGAGAAATATGGAGAAGGGCTCTATCGAGGTCGCGCCGCTGGCCTACATGAGAGGCCGTACGCTTGACAACGCGTTTATCATCCTTGATGAGGCGCAGAATACTACACCTGCCCAGATGAAGATGTTTCTTACCCGAATAGGCTTCGGGAGCCGGGCAGTCATCACAGGTGACGCGACTCAGAAGGACCTGGCGCCCGGGACTAAAAGCGGACTCGATGTAGCGCTAAAGGTCCTTAGAAATGTCGATGAGATAGGAGTAGTACGGCTCAGCGGAAACGATGTAGTCCGTCATCCGCTTGTACAGAAGATAGTAAAAGCCTACGAGGATTATGAGAAAAAACAGTCACAAGGAAACTACAAAAAAGACAGAAGACACAGGCCTTAAAAAGATATATGCGAGTGAGGAGAGAATCTATCCGAAGAGGGTGGCGTCTCTCCTTCTGTTTGCGGCAGCTACGGTATTTTTTATGGCACTGAATGCCTTCACAGCCTCTGCAGCGACAGGGGGATTCATCTGTGAAGCTCTTATTATAGTGCCGGTCTGTCTCTGTACGATACTGCTGCTAATTCATGGCAGGAAAACCGGACAGCTATGGTATCAGGATACTGATTATCTGTCATTTGTGATCATCTATGTGATCGCGAATGCTATGCTTTCAGTGTTGTCGTTTTTTCTGCCGGAAACGCTTATACCTGTTGGAATAGCCGCATTTTTATGCGCTGCCACAGGAAGCGGTGAGACAGCCGTCATCACATCAATGCTTTCAGCGGTATCCCTCGCGTTTCCTCATGGGTACGACGGAAGCATATATGCTCTTTTTTTCTGCGAGGCGATAATAGCAGCGGTACTTTCTGATGTGATCGTTAAATCAGCGAAAAAGGAAAAAGCCCTGCTCTTTGCGGCGGTCGTCTGTGTATATGCGGCCCTTCCTGTTTCGGTAAAATATTTTACCAGCTTAAAAATTACAAAAAATTATTTGTATTTTTCCATCGGCCTGTCTATAATAACAGCAGCGGCGGCAGTATTTATCATGCCTCTGCTCTACCGCTGGCTCCATACTGAAAAGAGATACAGATACGAGACGATTCTCGACGATGATTACTCTCTGATAAATGAGATGAAGCTTTTTTCAGCTGATGAGTATGACAGAGCCAGAAGACTGTCTGTAATTTCCCTTAAGGCAGCGAGAGAGATAGGCGCTGACGCGCCTCTTGCCGCCGCGGGAGGACTTTACTACAGAGTCGGCCTTCTAAGGGGTGACAACGAGATAGAGTACGCGCTTGACATAGCGGGAGAGCATGGATTTCCGGACCAGCTGATAAGCATTCTCTATGAATACCAGGGCCTTATCAGAAAGCCTACGACAAGAGAGTCAGCGATAGTCCATATGGCGGACGCAGTCATGAGAAGGCTCGACGCCATATCGAAGCAGTCGGATCAGATGGACAGCGGCTGGAACAGACAGATGCTTATCTATTCCTGCCTGAATGAGCTGTCCACAAAGGGCTTTTATGACGCTTCGCCTATTTCTATGAACCAGTTTTTGAAGATCAGGGATGTCCTGGTCAGGGAGTTACAATGACACTATTAATAGATGACCTCGTCACAGACGGACTGAATTTCGATTATAAAAAAACTGCTGAGGACGTGATAAATGAGGCATTAAACCTGCTTCATTTTCCTCTTCCCGTGCAGGTCTCGCTTTCTCTTGTATCAGAGGAGGAGATCCATGTCGAGAACCAGCAGTTCCGCGGAGTAGACAGACCTACGGATGTGCTTTCTTTTCCAATGCTCGAATATCCGGCTCCGGGAGATTTTTCGTTTATTGAGGATGATGAAGATTCAGTAGATCCTGATACCGGAGAGATAGTTCTGGGAGATATAGTTCTATGCATTCCGAGGGTTCTCTCGCAGGCCGAGGAATACGGACATTCAGTCAGAAGAGAGTATGCATTTCTTATCGCTCACAGCATGCTTCATCTCATGGGCTACGACCATGTAGAGGATAAGGAGAGAAAAGAGATGGAGAAGCTTCAGGACGAGATACTTGATCACCTTGGAATCGGAAGGGATTAATCACGATGAGTCGTGCAAAAAAAAGTGACGTAAATTTTCTGATGCAGGGTTCGCTTTTAGCTGTTGCATCTATTATCAGCAGAGTCATAGGACTGGTATACAGGCTTCCTCTTACCGCCATCATCGGAAAAGAGGGAAATAACTACTATGGTACCGCTTATGAAATCTACAATCTGATTCTGCTTATCTCATCATATAGTCTGCCGCTTGCCGTATCAAAGCTCGTGGCATCGCGTATGGCTCAGGGGCAGGCAAAAAACGCCTGGAAGGTTTTAAAGGGCGCTCTTATTTTTGCTACGCTGAGTGGCGGAACTTTTTCACTCGTAGTATGGTTCGGAGCTGACTTCTTTACGTCAAAGCTTCTGGCTACGCCTCTTGCGTCGATTGCCTTAAAGGTGCTTGCTCCGGTTATTTTTCTTGTAGCCATAGCAGGAGTCCTGAGGGGATTTTTCCAGGGACTTAACAGCATGATGCCTACAGCTCTCTCTCAGATAGCTGAGCAGGTAGTAAACGCCATCATCTCGATAATCGCGGCTTATTTCCTTTATGATTACGGAAAAAAAGTAGGAACGGTCTTAGGAGATCCAAATGAGTACGCGGCAGCCTGGGGCGCCGCGGGAGGAACACTTGGAACCGCGCTTGGATCCGCCGCGTCACTTGCATTTCTTATTTTCATTATCTCGATATATAGAAAGCGCTTC
>JBJELA010000323.1:0-1548 GCA_051878915.1 Candidatus Weimeria sp. | reverse complement strand
CTCTGACATCTTCTTCGAAAAATCATCCTCTGTAAAGCCAAGGCCCTTAAGAGTCCCGCCGACTCTCGAGACATAGGAATCGCCATCCATCAGCATATACGCGTGGCTCTGCTTCTGGTATGAATCCATAAGCTTTGTCAGTTCATCGCCGCTTACAGTCTTCATATCAGACTCCATTTTTCTTAAGCTCTGCTCCATGGCGAGGATATCCTCTCTCGCATGGTAGACGTACTCATAAATGGTGCCAGGGTAGTCAGCATCCTGGTACTGTGCCAGATAGCCGTATGTAGAGTCTTTAGCAAAAACAACGCTTCCCGAGTCAGCGGGCTCCTCGCCCACTATGACTTTAAGAAGCGTTGACTTGCCGCAGCCATTGTTTCCGACAATGGCCACGTGCTCATGTTCTCTTATCTGAAATGAAAGTCCTTTGAAAACGACCTTATCTCCAAAACTTTTTGTCAGATCAGAAACACTAAGTATCATATCAATTAACCTAATTCTTTTTCAAGATTCTCTCTGATAGCAAGGATGAAGTCCTTACTGTTGAGCTTTACAGGGTTCGGAAGGGTTGTGATGATAGCTAAGTCACCGGTCATTTTGCCTGATTCGATAGTCTCTATCGTAGCCTTTTCCAGAGCATCGGCAAACTTCATAAGCTCAGGAATTCCGTCGAGCTCTCCTCTCTTGCGGAGCGCTCCTGTCCACGCAAAGACAGTTGCGACTGAGTTTGTTGATGTCTCCTCGCCCTTCAAGTACTTGTAGTAATGCCTCTGGACTGTTCCATGGGCAGCCTCGTACTCATAGTATCCATGAGGGGATACGAGAACAGAGGTCATCATCGCAAGTGAACCGAAAGCAGATGAGAGCATGTCGCTCATGACGTCGCCGTCGTAGTTCTTGCAGGCCCAGATGAAACCGCCATGGCTCTTCATTACACGGGCAACCGCGTCATCGATTAGCGTGTAGAAGTAGGTGATGCCTGCTGCCTCGAACTTTTCCTTGTACTCCCTGTCATAGAGATCCTGGAAAACGTCCTTGAAGGTATGGTCGTACTGCTTGCTGATGGTATCCTTTGTAGCAAACCAGAGGTCCTGCTTTTTCTCGAGAGCAAAGGTAAAGCAGCTCTTCGCGAAGCTCTCGATCGATGAGAGCAGATTGTGCTGTCCCTGTACTACTCCAGGTCCGTCGAACTCGTGAACCAGGGCTCTCTCCTCAGTTCCGTCAGGCTTTGTGTAGACGAGCTCTACCTTGCCAGGTCCCGGGATCTTCATCTCGGTAGCACGGTAGACATCGCCGTAGGCGTGACGGGCGATGGTAATAGGCTTCTCCCAGGTCTTGACGTTCGGCTCGATACCCTTTACGATGATCGGCGCCCTGAAAACTGTGCCGTCAAGGATGGCACGAATGGTACCATTCGGGGACTTGTACATTTTTTTCAGGTTGTACTCCTTGACGCGGGCGGCGTTCGGAGTGATGGTGGCGCACTTTACAGCAACGCCGTATTTCTTCGTGGCGTTGCTGGCGTCTATGGTAACCTGGTCGTCAGTC
>JBJELA010000322.1:0-1554 GCA_051878915.1 Candidatus Weimeria sp. | reverse complement strand
CTGGATACCTGATGTGAAGGTGAGTCTGATGATATATACCGTAAACCAGCGGCTGATAGGACATGATTAGATACGTCAGATGTGTAAGTGTATTTACAACGCGTCTGGCAAGGAGGGACCTGGAAAAAAGTTATGGTTCATTTCGTAGGAGCGGGGCCGGGAGCAGTTGACCTGATAACGGTCCGAGGACTAAAATTCATAAAAGAAGCTGATGTGCTTATTTACGCTGGTTCGCTTGTCAGCGCCGAATTCAGTAAATACCTGAAGGAAGGCGCGGAGGTCCATAACAGCGCGGAGATGACGCTTGAGGAGGTTGAAGCGGTAATTCTTACTGCTGAGCAGAATAAAAAGACCACCGTAAGGCTCCATACAGGCGATCCGTCGCTCTATGGCGCCATAGCGGAGCAGATTTCATTTTTAAAAGAAAAGGGAATAGATTACGATGTGACACCCGGCGTGACCGCGGCATTTGAAGCGGCAGCGGAGATGGGAATGGAATACACCCTGCCGGGAGTAAGCCAGACGCTTATCCTTACGCGGACTGCCGGACGGACGCCGATGCCATCAGAGGAGAGCATTGAGGCGCTTTCAAAAACCCACTCGTCGATGGCGATATACCTGAGCGTAAACAGGTGCGCTGAGTTAAAGCAGGCACTTTTAAAGGGAGGATACAGGGAAGAAACCCCTGCGGCCATCGCCTTCAGAGTCAGCTGGCCGGACCAGAAAATAATCAGGACAACAGTCGGAGAGCTTGACTGTTGTCAGGAAGAACAGGGGATAGTAAAAACGGCTCTGGTTATTGTAGGGGACGCGCTGTCGCAGTCTGATTTTGACAGAAGCTGTCTCTACGATCCTGGTTTTACTACGGAGTACAGGAAATGATAAAGGTGATATTTTTTACAGAAAACGGAAGAGGCCTTGCGGAGAGGATTCCGGACGACAAGCAGCTTATCGACGGCAGAGCCGGCAGGACCGAGGCGAATATCGAAGAGGCTTTCCTGAAAAAGGTGCCGCTCGTCTTTGTCGGGGCAGCAGGCATAGCTGTACGGCTTATCGCGCCTTACATAAGGGACAAGACGACTGATCCGGCTGTGATCTGTATCGATGAGAAGGGACAGTTCGTAATTCCTCTTCTTTCAGGACACATCGGAGGCGCGAATGAGATTGCCAGCCGGCTTGCTTCGGAGCTTGGCGCGACTGCGGTGATAACTACGGCAACTGATGTGAACCATACCTTTGCTGTGGATTTATTCGCGAAAAATAACGGTCTCGGTATCTTAAACCCGTCAGCGATAAAAAATATCTCCTCAAAGGTCTTAAACGGCGAGATAGTCTCTGTAAAAAGCGATTCAACCTACAGGCTCTACCAGGAGGATTACAGAAGGTACATGCGTCCGGTGCAGGGAAATGACGAGAGGCCTGACATAGCTATTGTAGGGAATGACTGGATGATATCGATCCTTTCAGCGGCAGGCATTGATCCGTTCATGCCTCTGCCTGAGAGGTTTTCGAGAGAAGAGCTTCTGTTAAACGCCGGGATCAGCAGCCGCTGTC
>JBJELA010000321.1:0-1560 GCA_051878915.1 Candidatus Weimeria sp. | reverse complement strand
ACTTGCCGATACCGCCCTTTCCGTAAACTGCTAATTTATACATCAGCCCTCATACTCTATTGAATTACCTGTTGCGTATGCCGAAGATCCGGATAAGAATCCTGAAACGGCTTTGTAAAGATCCTCTACTGAGTTAGCGTAGATAGTCTTTGTTCCGTACATATCCCAAGGAGTAACCTCGCCCTTGTCGGAGCTGTCCGGATTCTTCTCTACGTACTCGAAATCGTCATCAGTATCCGTCTTGTCGGTACTGTCGGTATCACTTGTATCATCTGTCTTGTCAGCCTTTTCCGCGGCTTTTTTCTCGTCAGCCTTTTCGGAGGCTTTCTCCTTCGTCTTCTCCTCCGCGGCTTTCTTTGCTGCCTTCTTGGCCTCAGCCTTCTTTGCAGCCTTCTTCTCAGCCTGCCTCTTTACCAAAGCCTCATTACTTGCGGCATTCTGATCTCTTACAGTGGCAAAAAAGCTTACGGCTCCGTTATCCTGAACCTGCATTCCGACGCCCTTTAAGACTCCGGTACCCATCTTTGCCTCGAGGTCCTTCTGGATCTGGTCGAGCTGATTTCCTGAATTCTCAATGATCTGCTCGTACTTCTTGGCGTATTCAGGATCAGATGCCATCTGCTCGATCTTGTCCTCGTTTATAAGGACTGTCTTCTTAGTGGATGAAGCGTAGCTGGCGGCGTTCGCCTGAGCATTCGCCTTCTGATCCTCTGAAACGAGAACGAAGTCCATGTTCGAGAACTTTTTCTTCAGAGCTTCATAGTACTCAGTCGCCTTCTTGGACAGTGTCGGCTTTCCAATGGTCTTTCCATTCGTATAAACACTCTGATCATCGTCAGTCTTATCAGCGGTATCCTGCTTCGATGTCACCTTTTTCTCCATCTCCGTGGCCCAGGCACTCTTATTTGTGACTGTCGCCGACTGAGAAGACTCCTCACTCTTCTTTGTGTCCTTTGTGTCCTTTGACTCTTCGGTCTTCTTCGTCTGAGTCGTGTAAGTGTACGGGTTAATCCCTGAATAACCCACAGAACCTATTGCCATAATCTGTACCTCCGTGTGCTTTTATGACTATAATGATCTGTGCCTGTCTTCCATGCGGCACATTATTCTTTATCAGTTATATCGGACGCATAGCAGTTTTTCTTAACGTTCTTTTAAAAAAACAGAAAGGCTTTCTGCGGTAGACATTCTGAAAAGGACGCACCGAAGTGGTGGCCTTTTCGTGCATTGTGAATCTGACAGGTCAGAGATGAACAGCTCAAAGAAGCAGGAAGTGAATTGAACACATCTGAACACAAAAAAGGAGGTGATTAAAATGAGACGTCGTAAAATGCATTGAACCCCTGAGACCGCAATCTCAGAGGTTCAGAAGAAAAAAAAGTTTCGATTATTTAATAAAGCAAGCGACGGGAGTCGGACCCGCATCCTCAGCTTGGGAAGCTGATATAATAGCCGCTATACTACGCCTGCGCAAAAAAAATATATCAAAAAAGCAGGTGATGAGAATCGAACTCACGTATCCAGCTTGGAAGGCTGGTGTTCTACCATTGAACTACACCT
>JBJELA010000320.1:0-1561 GCA_051878915.1 Candidatus Weimeria sp. | reverse complement strand
CCGCCGTTGTTTTCTGTACCTTCTTTTACTGCTTTTCAGGCCTTTATTGCTCCTCCTGGCTCAATGTCAGCCTGCCTTGAACTTTGTGCGGTGATTCTTGTCTTTGTGCCATAGAATGCTCCTTTCCTTATTGGGATGGACGATTCATCTGAACCACCTGGCGATTCCTTGAAAATTCGTGGCATGGATATCGGCATGTTAATGTGATACAGAAAATCGCCTGATATTTTTAACCCTTTTTGTTATATAATATACTACCGCAGCAATATTGAAATGCAGAATTATTCAAACTGGTTTCCTATGCTTTTTCGTAATATTTGTCGAAAGCTTCAAAATATGGAGGAGGAAGCTACGACATAGAAACTATTCACACAGAAATCATTATTTTATGAGGAGGCAGCTGTAATATGAATAACGATATTGAAAATGACAGCCCTATCAATTGTGACTATGAATTTGACGGGGAATACGCCACTCGCATCGTACATTTAGAGTACTTTGATATTAAATGGATAGTAGTAATGCCGCCAGCAAAGGAATTGATACGAAGATATTTAAAATTTATACCAAAGAGAAATAATCCTGGTCCTGTTTGGAAAATTCCAAGACTTGAAATGTATGCAGATGGAGATATCGGATTAAGTTTTGCCCACCTCGACAGATATCTTATGTGTGCTGAGGATATTCCGGTTCTCATTCAGGAACTGGAAATTATAGAAAAAATGCTCTCTTATGTTGAGGCACATAGGAGAGAAATCTGCGACACAGAGGAACTGTATGAGCGCTGGACAAAGGCACAGAGCGCAAATTCTTAAATTTATGTAATCGGGCGGGCATTCGCTCTGTTCTGAGATTATCTGCGGTGATCACAGCGCTCGCACTGGGTCATCAGGTTGTCGGAATCCTCTTTATAAAAGATCCCTGACCAGCTGCAGATGCTCTGAAGGATCGGGATGACGGATTTTCCCTTTTCCGTGAGACTGTATTCGACGCGCGGAGGAATTTCATTATAGGATTTCCGGTTCACGAGATCGTCTGCAATCAGTTCTTTCAGTGTCGCTGCGAGAACAGCGTCGGTAATGTTCTTCATTTCCCTGCGGATCCCGCTGTAACGCAGCGTTCCCTTGGCATTCAGGACGCAGAGGACACGCGATTTCCACTTGCCGCCAAAGATTTCCATTCCATATTCAAGAGGACAGCGGATGTCGTCATCAAGTTTTTTCTGATACATATAATCACCTCCATTTATGCTTCATACCCTATACTGCATAAAACTATCAAAAAACGCAATACTATGAAATTTAAAAGTGACTAATAAATTTGATTATATCTTCCGATGCAGAAGATATGGTGATAGGGTAAACAGCGTCAGGAGACAGTAAGGTCTCGAAAACAAGAGATTGATTGGAGGTAAATAATGATGCTGAACAATGATGTGAAGAAACTTCTGAAGGAATCCATGTGGGATCTGGCTACCTGCTACGACAATGAGCCGAACGTAGTTCCGGTTGCCTTCAAGGATGTGACAGAGGACGGGAAGCTGGTTCTCGGAGATGTATTC
>JBJELA010000319.1:0-1564 GCA_051878915.1 Candidatus Weimeria sp. | reverse complement strand
TACTACTTTGTCAGCAAGAGCAAATACCTGCTCGTGAGCGAAGCCGCCAACTATAGTTCCGGTCTCAATCTCAGTTGGAGGAGGACATTTCTTGGCCTGCTCGATGATAGCTGAAAAATCCTTTGTCTCGCCATATTCACCATCTATATGTCTGCATCCCGGGAAGCCTGCTGCTCCAGTGGTCCAGAGACGATCCTTGTAACTTTCAGCAGGCGGAACAACACAGTTTGTAGTCATAAGGATCGGTCCATTGAATTTTTCAAATTCCTCCTTCTGCTTCCACCATGCGTTACCATAGTTCCCGGCGAAATTCGGATATTTTTTGAAGGCAGGATAGTAGTGAGCAGGCAGCATCTCTGAATGAGTGTAGACATCTACGCCTGTTCCCTGAGTCTGCTCAAGAAGCATCTCAAGATCCTTTAAGTCATGTCCGGAGATCAGGATACCAGGATTCTTACGTACTCCGATGTCAACCTGTGTCACTTCAGGATTGCCGTAGTTCTCAGTGTTTGCCTTATCGAGAAGAGCCATGCCGTCTACGCCGTATTTTCCGGTCTCGAGTGTGAGTGCGACAAGATCATCAACTGTAAGTGAATCATCAAGTGTCTTTGAAAGGGCTTCCTGAATGAAGGAGTCTATTTTTCCGTCATCTTCAAGAAGAGCGTTAGCATGCTTTGAGTATGCCGCAAGACCTTTGAGACCGTAGGTGATAAGCTCTCTTAAGGAGCGGATGTCCTCATCCTTTGTGGAGAGCACGCCGACTGAAGCGGCCTTTGCGTCGAATTCATCGCGGGTTCCGTTCCATAATGCAGCCTCAGGAAGTCCGGCTGTGTCCTTTAACTTTTTTAACAGATCATCCTTTACAGACAGAGTCTTTTCGACATCCTCTGTTATTGCCTCCAGATCAAAATTAGCGTTCGTGATCGTAGTAAAAAGATTGATTGTTACAAGGTGATTGACATTTTTGTCTACAGGTGTGCCTTCCCTGCGAAGCCTTGTTGTCACAGCGGACAGTCCCTTTGTGACATAGATCAGCAGATCCTGCATTCTTGCCACCTCCGGCTTCTTTCCGCATACGCCGGAGATAGTGCATCCGCTGCACTGGGCTGTCTCCTGACACTGATAACAGAACATCTTACTTTCCATTTGTTGCCTCCTTAAACTTTTCGTTCATTGCTTGTTGATGAGCTGATTATCACACAGAGGCAGACTAAAGTATGTTGCGAAAACAACATAAAACATTTTATGATACAGATATATTTGCATTGAGACATCGGAGATGTTCTGCTAAAATGGTAATGCAGATTGTCGTTTCAGATTTCAGGAAGGTGGTACCTATGTTTAGAAAAATGAGAAGATTCAAGCAGCAGCTTGAGGATCAGGAAGCATCAGATGTGCTCAGAAGAGGGCATCGCGGTGTACTTTCGCTGATCGGTGATGACGGCTACCCTTACGGGGTTCCAATCAACTATTTTTTCGGTGATGACGGTCATATATATATGCACTGCGCGCCAAGCGGACACAAGATCGATGCGCTGAAAAAATGTGATAAGGTCTCTTTTAC
>JBJELA010000318.1:0-34032 GCA_051878915.1 Candidatus Weimeria sp. | reverse complement strand
CGAATCTACCAGACTGCTGCCTAGTGGAAGGTGTCCAACTTGTTATTGCAATTTACGAACGGATTCTTTCCATAAGTCATTTCGCACTTTTTAAAATCACTGTTTGCATAAGCACCTTCCACTGTTGACGCGTGGGCTGGTATTGATGTACAGAAAATTGTTCCAACCATCGTCACGCACGAAACAATTGACAATAACCTCTTGAGTACTCTTTTCATTGTAAACACCTCATTTAAAATATAACTAACATCCTATGTAACGAGAGAATGGCTCCGCCTAAAAATCAACCTCTCAGGTCACTTCTAACACGTTGGCCATACTCACTATAGCACAAAAAAAATTCAAAAACCATTTTGGGAGTATGATGCAGGTAAATTGGAATGAAAGGTAGTTGATCATTTCAGTTCCAGGCCGGCACGCACCGTGAACTGATCATCCTCACATTCCAGACGTATAATGCCATGGTATTTTCTTACCACCTGCTCCATATTTGAAATGCCTATGCCATGAAGTTTATTATCCGACTTTGTTGTAACTACATGATTCATTTCTATATCAACAGGACCCATTACCGGATTTTTCATAGTAAGTACCCACATGGGATCTTTGAATCGGGATTCAATTATGATCTTCTTACTGCCTTCTGACTTTTCACACGCTTCCAGAGCATTATCAAGCATATTCGACAGCAGCGTCACAATGTCCACATCGTCTATTTTTGCAGAGGGGATAACCCCTTCAAAAAATATCTCAGTGTCGTGTTTCTCTGCATCACGAACCTTTGAACTCAGAAGTGCATCTGCAATAAAATTGCCGGTATCAAATTGTCTCGAAGTCATCTGATATTTTTTATCAATTTTTTCCAGATATTCAAGGGCCTCCTGTTTTCTATCAGTCTCAATCAGAGAGTAAACTGCCTGCATATGATTTTTTGTGTCATGACGGATTTTTCTAAGCTCTTTTTCTTTGCTGACAAGCTCCTGGTAATATTCTGTCAGGTCTTTCATCTGATGTTTCAGGACTCCGATCACATTACCTAAAGAAAAATTCCGCTCATTTATGAATATATACATCATCGTAAGTACCAGTACAAGGAGCATGACCAGAGTTACATATACGCGTCCTCTGATGCTGTCAGTCCTGTACCACACAACAGTTTCAAGATTCCCGGTACAGAATATGAGCGCTATAAGGGCTATATAATTCCAGACTGACAAATCTGCAAGTCCTATGTCGATCAGCTGATTTCTTTTACAATACAAGAGTACATACAGTATCAATGCAAATGCCACCGAAATGATCGCCATGAATGAATCATCTATCAATGTGTGCATTTCTAGCGAAACCCCGAGAGCATTTACTGCCATGAGAGTAAGTGATGATGAAATAACTGCTTCACATTCTTCATAGAAAAATACTACTGCCGGAGCCTTCGCATTTATACCATATGCAGACCATATAAATGGTACCACCCTTAGATAAAATGCAAAAAATAATATGTCCACTGCCAGGTTTACTGCCATTGTGTGGACAGGATAATATTTTACAATACAATATATAAAGGAGATCACAAAATAATAGACCACCCAGATATAATTGTAGTTATGTTTCCTTGCTCGTCTAAGCACCTGGAATTTGTCAAAGATTACTCTTAGTCCCCACAGATCTGCTATTCCCCATACAGTATAAAATATCAAAGCAATGATAATTTCCCTCATTCAGTTACACCTGTTCTGCTATAAAATCAGCATACCTTTCTACAAACTGCCTGTATTTTCTACGGCTTATAAGAACCGCTTCGCCATTGTCCAGCGTAACACAATTATAATTGTAGCCCTTCACGTGTCTCATATTGATAAGAAAAGACTTATGACATCTATAAAATGTTAGCGAATCTACTCTGTTTTCTACTGAAGCCAGTGTCTCACTACATTCTATATCATCACTGTGAGTGCCAAGATGAATTATGCTCCTTTTTCCATGTCCTTCCACATAAAGGATTTTGTTTTCATTCACATAATGATAATTACCTGGCGAGTGTACCTTCAGTATGCGGTCTTTATTCATTGATGTAAGAAATGAATCCATTGTTTCATTAAACTTGCCGTCATCAATAGGTTTAAGCAGAAATCTGAAAGCAGCTACTTCAAAAGATGAAAAAACAGCCTCCGGGTATCCTGACAAAAATACTATCGTCACATCCGGATCTGTGTGTCTGAGTGCTCTGGATATTGTTATACCATCTTTTCCCTTGTTTTCAAATTCATAGTCCATAAAGACCATGTCATACTTTTTACCCGAACACAGCAGTTCTTCGCCGGACTCATATTCATCAATTCTGTAGTCAAACTCATTTTCAAGTGAGTACTTCAGCAGATGCTTTTCCACATCTTTCCATGCATATTCCGAATCATCGCAAATAGCTATCTCAATCATAGTAATCTCCTTGTATTACTATAATAACACAAAAAGTCTATTGGAAATATTTTTGGAGTGAATGGTAGGAATACTGGAACGAATGGTAGTTAAATCATCCATACTACTAATCGCGAGCAATGTCTGTTTGTACAAAAACAGACCGCTCGTTGGGGAGATTCTCCCCACGCCCCTCTCATCTGTCTGCTTCGCAGCCAGAGCATCACCTCGCTTCGCTTCGGTTAATCATTGTCATTCAATCAGTTACATCATTCTTGAGCAAAATAAAAAGAGCAGACCACATCTACTGATGCAGTCTGCCATTACTATCTTGTCTTACTTTCAGTTTTGCTTCTGTCAGGTTCATCCTTATCCGGCTGATATCTTTTGACCTTATCGACATTAGACTTTGCGATCTGATAATCCATCATCTCTTTCTTAGCGGTCTTATATTCCTCATAGAGTTTTCTTTTTTCCGAGAGAATCCGGCCGAACTCATCTGACAGTCCCTTCACCTTCGGAAGTTTTTTCCCTTTATACTTTTTGAAAACATCCTTCGCAGATTTGTAGAGCATTATCTCAGCCCGATGCTCCTCAAAAAACTTTTTGCTGTAGCCTGACTTGTGATAGGCATCGAATACTTTCTTTGTCTTTGCAAAATTTATGATTGCCTTCTTCATCTCAGCGATCTCATCAAGACGCTCTTCACAGTCTTTTATCTTCTCTGATATCTGATGAAATTTATTAGCTGATGATTCTGCTCTCTCCTGCAGGAGTTCATAGCTAGTCACATCATTACGCTGTAAAAAGATTACAGTCTCGGCGACCTGCTTCGTATTGAAATTCTTCGCCCAATACTCATAGCCTTTTCCCTTCCCCTGGCGAATCTTTTCCTGGATATCTATCAGATACTCAAAGTCTCTTTTTTTCTTAGGAGTTTTAGAGGATTCTTTTTCCTCTAACTCATGTGGTTCTCCATCCAGTTCTCTGCGGAGTTCTTCCTCGGTGTACCCCTCACCCAGAGAGTCAAGCCTGATAAATCTCTTCTGATCTTTTCCCTTGACAGCTGTATGCTTTCCGCACTTAATCTCATAACCCTGCTCATGCAGCTTATCCAGAAATTTTTCAAAAGAGTCAGGCCTGTCATTCATAATCTCATCTATCTTCGCACGCAGTATCTGTCTGAATGACACGCTATGATATCGGCTGCCCCTGTCCTGCTCTGCAAATTTTCTCGGAACAATGACAGACATACCGTGTTCAAGACAGATGATATCCGAAAGCGTCCTCAGTCCAAGATAGCTCAGCCAGCTGTTCTTAAATTTCCTGTCAGCATCCAGATTAATAGAATTGAAGATGATGTGATTATGAATGTGCGGCCTGTCAGTATGAGTGCAGACAATAAATGCATGCCTGCCTTTGGTATACCTCATTGCCGTCTCATACCCAATACGGTTTGCTTCCTCTGGCGTGATCTCACCCGGCTTGAATGACTGTCGAAGCTGATATGCTATCACATCGCCCTTATATTTTCTGCCAGTCGTTCTCTTGTAAACTGACCTGGACAGAAGAAATTCCTGGTCTGCCGTTTCAGGATTGCATTCGTATGATGAAACGAATCTTCCCTGTTCAGTCTTTTCTCCATTCTTCGCATATTCAACACGTGCTTTAAGACATGCACTGACAGTCTTGCCTTTGTTGATATGCATCGGTATGATCCTTGTCGCTGCCATTCACAACCACCAACCTTATCAGAAAATATCAGAGATACGGTTAAGTATCCTGCGCAGCATATCGTAGAGCTCCTTCATCTGATTCTGGATCATCCTCACATCACCCGTGCTGACACTTCCTGATTCATTGGCACGTCTTGCTATCTGATTTATGTTGTTGCCGTATCGTCCTAACAGTCCTGTCATCTCTTTCACATCTGTGACATCTACATTGACCATGTATCCGTTCAATGCCATCTCCCGAAGGTATGCACACTTATTCTTCATCCCAGATTCTTCCATCCGCTTATGGATCAGCTCTGCCTCATCCTTTGTCGCATAAAAATGAAACTGTTCTGTCTGCTTTGCCATCAGAAATCCACCACATGCTCCGGACAGAAGCACTGGCACAGCTTCTGCCGATCTGGTGCCTTTGGCTGTTCTGTCAGCTCCTTCTTGAGCTTCGCATCATACTCGTGAAGTTTTTCCTTGACTGATGCCTTCTGCTGCTCTTCCTCGATATCCTTCTTACTGCCGTTATTTATGATACCGTCGATTGAATTGTAGTCATCCTCCATCTGCATCTCTGCATTTTTCAGATACTCCTGTCCCGGCTGGATACCCTGAGCCTTGTCGGCCGCGATCTGCTCAGCAATTGTTCCAAAATCTTCCTGTACTGATGTGATGCCTCTGACTTCATCCCATCCGTTTATCTTTATCTGACCTCTTATCATCATACTCGATACTCCTTCTCACCTTGTAGGCTCCTTGTGCTTTACTGCTGGTTTCTTATTCTGCTTCGGGATCTCGGATTTCTTTTCACTGATCTTCTTGATGACTGATGGCTTCTCAGCTACTCCTGTCATCTTGTGAATATACTTGAGATCTATGTCCTGTCCCTGAAACATATCCGGATTGTGATTTCTGAAGCTGTAGGTATCTCCTGTGATACCACCAACTATTATATGATCTGCCACCTGCATCCCCATCAGCTTCGATGCCTCGATAAGTCTTCTTGTAAGCTCGTAGTCTTGTGTTGACGGCACGAGACTCCCTGATGGGTGATTGTGTAGCAACATCAGAATCTCTGTATTTGAGAGGATTCCTGATTTCATAATGTTCTGGATCGGGGCTATCGACTCACATACTGATCCGACAGATACCACATTGAAGTTCACAGGTTTGAGCTGTGTGTCGAGATTTACTACGCACACCATCTCTCTGTCCAACTCCTTCAGTACATCCTTCATGACATCTACTGCATCCCTGGGATTATCAATTGGCTTATTGCTGTAGTATGCCGGGCCATCCTGAAGCCGCAGACGTACATCCACCTGCTGAAGCTTGTAGTCGTCCATCGAATACTGGCCTTTAATCTTCTTTGCCATCGGCTCTCCTCTCCGGTGCCTCTATGGTGATATTCACCTGCATGTCATCATGACACCACTCAAGAAAGTCCTTCAGTTCTTCGATAGATGATATCTGTATTTCTCTTTTCTCCATTGACACCTCTGTCCTCCACATTGACTGATACATCCAGTTTCGCGTAATCCTCATCCACAGTCTTCAGGAAGTCTATTATTTCTTCCTTTGAGTTAAATACATAACTCCTATAACTTGATTCAAGATACATCTTCTGCCGCCTCCTCTCTGCTGATTTCTCCTTTAAGGAGTGAGAGTCTGTCTTTGATTGATTTCTTCGGCTGTGCCTTCTGCCTGTCGCGAAGAATATTCAGCTGCCTGATATACTCTGAATAGCCCACCCCGGTCGATGCCCGCTCAATCATCACGTCTGTAATCATCTCTGTCATAACTTCCTGCCTTTCTGTAAAAATAGAGACAGCCGTTACCGACTGCCTCTCTGAAAAATATTACTCGTCATCTCCATCTGCTCCATTATCAGATTCCTCAAACATATGAGAATTGTCATAAGTATCATATAAATCATCATCAGCACCTTCATCATTTTCTGTCTCATCATGACCGGATGACTCCTCGTGATCGTTGCTATATGAGTTGTCCTTGTATCCATCCTCTGAATCCTCATAGAAGTGTTCCGCATTCTCTGCCTCTCCAGAGTTCAGCTGTTCGATGTAGTCGCTTTCGTCTTCTGAATAGTCTGCATCCGGATCAGGTCCGCCATCGTTCTTATCCTTATTGCCGAACTTCTTGTAAGCATAGATTCCAATACCACCGAATCCTATTAGAAGCAGGAGTACAAGAGCACCATTAGGAGACTTCTTCTGCTTTTTCTTCTTTGCAGCTGCTGCCTTCTTTTTCTGCTCAGCAGCCTTTTTCTCCTTCTCCTCGGCTTCCTTCTTTTCTTTCTCTTCCTTCTCCTGATCAGTCTCTACTCCTAGCTCTTTCTTCGCGTCGTCATCCATAAGAGCTAAGAGGTCCGATTCGTCTACCATATTGAGGAAATGTACTGTCTCATTGCCGCTGTCGTCACGGTCAACGATCATATAAAAATAGTTGCCATTCTTCGTGGTAAATGTCAGGAACTGCTTGCCCGACTTATCCTCTTCCTTTGTACCATAGTCATCAATAAGATTCAGATTTCCATCCGGTGTGAGTGGCTCACCGTCTGTCTCCACCTGATCATCCTTCTTATCTCTGTCCTCTTCCACCTTTGCTATTCCCTGACAGAGTGCTACATCCTCTCTGCAAGCAGGGCAGGTATCATTGACCTTCTCTTCGCATCTGACTGAGCAGATACACTCTGCTTCTTTGCCAGTGTTCGCCAATGCTGTCGTTGCCGGAGCACATGTTGTAAGAATGACCGCATAGGCTCCTGTTATTACTCTAAGTATTGTTCTCTTCATGATCTGAAAAATCCTCCATTATTAGTGTTGGTCTCTATAGTTTTCTTCTGTTCAGAATTGAGTCCTGAATCCTTACTCTCTCCCGACTCCTTTGGTTCCTTTTTCTTTGCCGGAGTCTTTTTCTTTGTGTCCTCTGCAAGCTCACCATATTTTGCGATAAGCATCTCCTGCACTACCTTCGGTGATGACTTGTATCTGTCAAGCTCTGCAAGCAGCTCTTCCGCCCTTGCTTCCTTCAGAGCCTTCTCAGACTCTTCAAGAGCTATGGTCTCTTCCTCTATCTTCTTTCTGTGCCTGGCCACGGCATCTTCAAGCCGCTCCAGCTTCTTCAAATTCATCATTTCTTTGTCCTCGCTGTGTATTTCCGTTATCGCTTTCTGATATCATTCTATGATGTATGTATTCGGAATCTATTCTGTTGTCTCATTGAAAATTCAGTCACATGACAAATGAAATTTCAATCACGTGGCCATCCAAATTTTATTCAGCGGATGCGCCCGTACTCAAGGAAATGAGCTCTCCAGTAATTACTGTTGACTGATGCATACTGGATAGGGTTTCCGCAGTGGATCATTTTGCCATCTCCCACATATATACCGACATGACTGGCTCCCGGCGTGTTGTATGTTCCCTGGAAAAATATCAGGTCTCCCGGTTTTGCCTCACTCGGAGATACCTTTGTGGTATGACTTCTTAGACCATTGGCTGTGGTTCGTCCGACATTCCAGCCGTTGCCTGAATGGTTAATTACCCAGCACACGAATCCAGAACAGTCAAAGCTAGTCGATGGGTTGCTGCCGCCCCACACATACGGATATCCGAGATACTTCTCTGCCTCATGGAGCATTTTCCCGAACTTCTCATCCGTAAGAGCTTCAGTTGGTACCTGATAGTCCTGATACTCTCCAGGCATCGGGTTTGAATACTGGTCATCCCCGAACAGGTAAGACTTGTTTCCAAGTGTCTCCATCAGCAGGTCATATCTGGCTTTCTGATCTTCATCGAGTCCCTCCGCATCAACTGCCGCCTGCATCGTATTATTCTCAAGAGTGACCGTGAGAATCTTCACCTCGTACTCTTCCTCTTCACCATCGTCATTGATCCTTGTCCTGGTCTCAGTCGATGGCGTGAGTGTCAGCTTGTACTGTTTATCAAAAATATCCTGCAGCTTTGCTGATACTTCCTCAGGCGTATAGTCCTCATACAATACAGTAAGCAAAGCTGCTAGTTGATAAGGATTGTGATTGATCTCAGCCAGATTGTACCTGTACTCATCGTATCCAGGATAATCGGTCTCAATGTTATCAATCTTCTTCCGGAGTTCTTCTTCCTTGCCTTTGTAATCAGCCTCGACCTGCAGTATGTCATCATCCTCTGCCGTAAATGTAGCGGCTGTTGAGATATCAATGGTTCCACCTGTCAGAGTGAAAGAGACTGTCGTGACAACATCTGCTAATATAGCTACCAGCAACATCATCAGAAGAAAGAAAAGAACTATCGGATTCTCAGCTACCACCTTAACAGCTGACTGGACTGTATGCTTTACTACCTCTGCGGCCTTCTTTACAGCCTTTGCTGTCTCCTGTCCGGCCTTGCGTCCTGCTTTCTCAGTATTCTTCTGTGCTTCATGCTGATAGTATTTTCTCTGGGCCTTTTTCTTTGCCTTATAAGCCTCTGACACTCCGTCATCGGAACGCTTTGACTTCCTGATCTTCTCCGAATAAGCATTCTTTTTACGCTTATAGCGGTTCTTTCTGGCACGGTCTCTGATACCTTCTGCAACTACCTGAGCTGAATGAGCGCCATCATCAAATGTCTGTCTGCTGGTCTCATCATTACTGTATTCATCACTGTCATCCAGCTGCTCATGAACCATGCGTCTTGCTATACTCTGACTCTGCAGGTGCCTGTGCATCTGCTTAGTATTAACAGAATTATCAGCCTTACCTCGCCTCAGCTTCCTGCCTGCAGCTTTCTTCGCCGAGCTCTCATTTTTCAGTTTGTCACTGATCCGTAAAGGCTCCGGCTCACTATCCCTGACATCATGTCGCAGTGATGAGTGTTTCTTCCGCTTCTTATTTTTACTTGCAGTTGATGATGACTCCAGACAATCCCTGTCATGAAATCTGCTCCAACGGTTCATCTTCTCACCAGCATGATCATCTGACCGCACATCTCCTGTATCAGAAAAGGCAGGTCTCCTTACGGAAATCTGCCTTTCTCTATCGTCTGTATCTCTGTCTTCTGATCTGACTAATGTTCTTCCTGGTTGTCTGTGATACGTCGGAATCTGATCCGCATTTGCATCATCGGTATTTTTTGGTGCAGCGTCTTCTCTGATCTTCTGACGATGATACATCTGGCTCTGCTTTGATGAGCCATCGCTCACTTTAGATATACCATTAGGTTCATCCCGCATCCGTGTCTGTCTGCGGCTGATTTTCTGCTGTTTCATGATACATCCTCTGCCTTGCCGAATCCCTCAAGTTGCTTGGTAG
Organism: Candidatus Weimeria sp.; assembly: GCA_051878915.1. GTDB lineage: Bacteria > Bacillota > Clostridia > Lachnospirales > Lachnospiraceae > Weimeria. The sequence goes on along the minus strand of JBJELA010000318.1, from coordinate 24,582 downwards.
TGATCAGGCGGTATAATTCTGTATCTTTCGGGAACCTGTCAACGAATGGAAGTATCACGTTTCCATAGAACATCAGACCTTCGCCTTCACCTGAATGCGTGACGTATGATAACTGATGCGGACTGATATTGAGCTGCTTTGCAAGGATCGTCCTGTCGCCTACCGCCTGATTCAGCATATATATGAAGTCCGAATTCTCAAAGATATTCTCTACTTCCTTAGAGGCCAGAAGGTCTTTGACGTTCTGCGTGAGGCCGGTCGGTATGCCGCCCCATTTACGGAATCTCTTCCAGATCTCTACCGTATAGGCTGCTGTCTGCTCTTCTCTTAAAAGCAAGTGCATCTCATCCATGTAGTATCGAGTAGACTTTCCTTCGCTTCTGTTCTCAGTCACACGTCCCCACACCTGATCCTGAACAATAAGCATGCCGATCTTTTTAAGCTGCTTACCAAGGTCTTTGATATCGTAGCAGACAAGTCTGTTATTGATATCTACATTGGTACGATGATTGAATACATTGAGTGAACCGGTGACATATATTTCAAGTGCAGTAGCCACATCCCTTGCCTCAGGCTCATCCTGATTCAGAAGTGCCTCATACAGATCCTGAAGTATCGGCATATTTTCTTTGCCCGGATCCTCGAAGTATCTGTTATAGATCTGATGAATGCATCGGTCAATGATAGTCTTCTCAATAGGTTTCAGACCATCCTTGCCTCCAACAATCAGCTCACAGAGTGAAAGTATGAAATCTGCTTTCAGAGCAATCGGGTTGTCATCATCAGAGTAATTCATGTTGATATCCATCGGATTGATATACTGATCAGATGTAGGAGCAATCTTTATCACCTGTCCTCTGAATCTTTCAACAAGAGGTGCATACTCTGCCTCCGGATCTGAAATGATGATGTCATCATCTGTCACGAGGAATGCATTTGCAATCTCACGCTTTGCCGCGAATGATTTACCTGAACCAGGAGTTCCAAGGATAAGTCCGTTCGGATTTTTAAGGAGCTTCCTGTCTACCATGATCAAATTATTCGACAGAGCATTGAGACCATAATACAATGCTCCTCTCTCACCCTGAAATAGCTCCTGAGTTGTGAATGGAACAAATATTGCTGTACTACTCGTTGTCATCCCGCGTCTGATATTCACCAGATTCTCTGCAAGCGGCAGTGAACTCATAAGTCCCTGCTCCTGCTGGAAATCAAGCCTTGTCAGGTTACAGTTATGCTTCTGTGCTATGCTGTTCGCCTGAAAGAAGTTATTCTCAAGCTCCTGTTTTGTCTTCCCAGTATTAAGGATCAGGAACGTCAGCAGAAACATTCGCTCGTTCTGTGACTGTAACTCCTTCAGAAGAGCCTTTGCATCCTTACCATAGGTGGCCAGATCTGAAGGAATAATGTCCATATCATATCCGCTTCTTACAGCCTTTTTCTGCTCCTCAATCTTTGATCTGTCAAGCTCTGTGATAGTGTGCTTTACAGTCTTTATGGCCTCTGTCTGGTCTACAGACTGGATATGCATTGTAACCACCTGACTGGACTCCATCGAGAGGAAATCCGCAAGCATCCTGTCACTGATATCAGATGCCGTGATCTGCAGAAAACTCATAGTTCCATAAGTGCCTCCCATCTGAAATACTCTTCCTGTCTGGAAATACAGGCTTGACGGAGCTATGAAATCTTTCACCGAAAGTCCTGACTGCGGCAGATACTTCCAGTCGAAATTGAACCTGGCATCATCACCGATATGAAGCATCTCATGCATCACTTCAAGCCTCTGCTTACCGTCAAGAGTATATGCAACAATGCCCATTCGCTTGAAGTTATTGAGAATGCTCACTTCGATATGCGTAAGCCTTGGCTTTGCTGTCTTCATAGACTCTGCATGAATGCCGAATGTCAGATACTTGGTCTTCGTGAGGCCATTATTTCCTGCTTCCATCTGCCTGCGGAGCATTCCCGTGTACTCGTCACGGATACTATTGAATGAATCATTCTGATGTGGGATTGCGATTGACTTCTCAAACTTCTCCGCATCTGTGGTCATGTTCATGAATGAAAGCTCGAAGTTCACCGAGCTGTCGAAGAAGTTCAGAAATGAGCACCACTCCTCAAAGATCTCCGTCTGGTCTTCCTGTTGTGCCAGCTGATAGTTGATGTCCTGGAACTGTATAGTCTTTGTGTAATAGTCATTCCCGACTCTGCAGATACCATCCTGAAACATCCTGTCAAATGGAATACTGTCCTGCGTTGAGTGTGGCACATCATCATGCTTTTCCGCATTCTTTATGATCTCTGCGACCTTCTTTTTATCCTCTGCTGAAAGGTACGCCGGTATTTTCAGCTTTCGCTTTGGCTTGCCTCTCAGCTTCTCAAATAAATCAGCCATTATCGTTTGGTCTCCTTCTTTCTGTATTTTCGTAGTATCTTCTCAATCTCCTCTTCCGCCACGGCCTGCCGGTGCAGCAGCTCATAGTAGTTCCGTGTCTCATATATCCGCTTCTTCGGCCGAATCAGATTCGCCTGAATGAAATGATACAGGATCACTTCAAGCGGCTCTCCATTCTTCTCGTACATCCCGAAAAAGAACATAGGAAGCATTATCATGATCATCCCCATTGAAGCAGAGCTCACACTCGTGAAATGCTTCAGCAGGAAAAACGTCGGAACACCTATTGCTGCCGCTATCGAAAAGCAGATGACCTGTCTCTTCGTGAGATTCAGAACCACCTTACTCTTTACCTTCGTGAGATCACGAGGTACTGAAATATAACTTGCCATTTTGTCTCCTATCATCTATATGTTTTAGTTATTTAATGAGCATGTAATACGCTGCGGCTTATAGAACCTGTCTTGAAAAGTGTAATCGCCAGCAGTATCGCATACCCGAAGCACTTCCAGATAGCCCCCATCACGTCATCCGTGAATGCAATGTTCTGAATGAGGACTGCATAAATACCTACGCATATCATAATGAGGAATCCCTGGAATCCGAGTGCGAATAGTGATCTCAGATAGTTCTTCCCCATCATGCTCTCTTCTTTATTGCCGAATGTGGCAAACGGAATCGGAGCCATGCTCACCATCAGATAGATCTCAATCATCCTCGCATATACGATTACGAATATGATTATCGTTATAATCTTAAAAAACAATGGCAGTATCAATGACTGAACGAATATACCTATCAACGGTCCCAGGTCAGTTGCTTCGAGAGTAGTCCGCAATGAATCAATCTGATCTGCTGAAACAGCGGTGCCATTCGAGATTATTCCACCACTCTGGTTTATTACGTGCCCCGCCACATCAAAGACTGCCATCGTGATATTCGTTGTATTCGTGATAAGGGTGACAGCTACAAATGTCTTGAACACCCACTTGTAGAAAATCCAGGTCTCAAAGTTTGCCAGGTTGTTATGTGCTATCACAAGCTGGATCAATTCGTAACACGCAATGAATGTCAGGATAATCCCTGCAATCGGCATTATGACGTTCTCTGAGATGTTCTGAATCATTGAGAAAATGCCGGGTTCAAAGTCGGCCGGTGACATCCCGACCTGACCTGCAATATCTCCGATCTTCTCATTCATATCCGTAAAGATACCGGTCAGATTTCCCATGATGCCGTCTATCAGCATGTTCTTGAACCATTCGGTCAGCTTGTCTAAAAGACTCTGCAATTTTTCCTCCTTCCTTCGTCTGTTGTCCACCGCTGGCAACATGACAGAAGGAACACATGGATATGTAGGGAAAGGAGTGCATGAAGAATTGGATCAGAAATGATACAGATGTGTGTGTTCCCTCTGCCACATCGCCAGCCTGCAATATGAACAGAATTGTCTTGTAAAAAAGTCGGAGGCCGGTCATCCTGCCGGCCTCCCGATATTCAGTTATAATCTTATCCGCAAAAAGCCTTACGAATTTCCGATTTTCTGTTGACAAGCGCCTGATATGCTGTAACAATCAGTATTTCATAAACGTATATCTAAATCAGAATAAGCCGGACAGTAATGGTATAAGAGTTGTGCCGATAAGGGCCACTCCACCACCTGCCATTAACTGCTTCATCCCCTGTGATTTAGCTCCAGGATTGTCATTCCCGTACCCTTCCATAAGATTGACGGCGCCCCATACTCCAAGCCCCGCTCCAAGGGCAATCACGAGGGTCTGTAACGTTGTAACTGCACTATTAAAAAAAGCCATAAATAGTATCCCTTAAACATATGTTTTGTTAATTTTTACCAGATCATAAAGAGTCTCCTTCTGCTATGCTATTTCAACATATACGCAGCAACATATGCTATATCCTTTCTTTGTACTAAATACTCTTTATGATATTATCAGTTTCCTTATTATTTCCACCCACTTCTCAAGTGGGAGCCCTGATATCTTCTCTTCTCACTTACCGATACCCCTTACTTTGAAAGCTCTGTGGTCTTAGAATTTGCCTTTGCCTTCTTAGGCTGCTTCGCCGCCTCTGCCTTCTTTTTATCCAGATCCTTCATCAGCGATTTCTTCTCTGTCTTCTTATCCGACTCCTGACTATCCTTTACTGCATCTGTTTTTGCAGGCTTCTTATCCGCCTGCTCTGCTTCGATAAATGGATTACCATCCTCAGGAGTCGCCGGAACAAAAGGGCTGTCATCACCCTTCGGCGGTGTGAACGGAGTATCACTGTCTATAAACGGACTGTCTCCGCCAACCGGGACAAATCCTCCATCCGCCTTATCCTGTGTCTGTTCTTTTGGTCTGTAATCCTGATTCCTGGTCTTATAGACCTCGACCATTTCCTTCAGTTCAGTATTGGTAACTGTCTTCATGTCGTTATGCCAGATCCTCTTGCCTTCCGGATTGGTTCCGATACATATCGGCTTCTTGACCACAGTTGTGCCATCCTCCGGCAGCTTCATCCATACGCCCTTGCCAGTCTTACTGAACTTATTGTCATGTATCATCTTTGGCGAGATCACGAATGAAGCCCACGGTGTCTTGTCATTCTGATCTGCATTCGGGATCTTGACTTCTACCAGCTCCTTGCCGTTCTTCGACAGGAATGGTTCACCGACAAGTCCCTTTGCAAACTTGATAGTAACTTCTTTCATCTCTTCTATGATCTGCTCACCATTGGCCATAGCCGCCTCTGCTTCTTTTACGAAGTCAGGGATATCGCCTGGTGCTAATGCTGCATCACTCATATGCTCATCCTCCTGAATTTTTTGTATAAAAATACGCCTGATCTTCATCAGACGTATCATTCACCATATATTGTCATTACCGTAGCCATCTGTTATCCTACCACCTCAAACTCATCATCAGCTTTCAGTGGCATCCCCTGGCTTTTCTTCTTCAGATACCTCTCGACATCGAACCAGTTCTTTTTACTGTAATCTGCTGTCAGCTTATAGTTCGGATGCTGTGTCAGGTCGTACTTTTCAGATAAAAATGGTCTGACTCCTCGTACCTGTACGATGCACTTTCCGCCATCCATCACCGACAGCTGATCCATCGACATAAGCTCATGTCCCAGCTTCTGATAGTTCGTGTTGAAACTTTCCTGCATTCCTTTGGAATTTCCGGTGTTATAGGTATCAATGGTCTCTTTGCCAAGGATCTCCGTCAGGTCTTTTAGAGTCGTCTTTTCTGAGCCGCCCAGGAAGATCTGGGAATCGCAGTTGCCCACGATGGTTTCCGAATTATCCTTGTAGATAGCCTTCAACTGTGATTTTGCCTGAAGTACAAGACAGGCCGATATCTCTCTTGATCTGATGGTTGCCATCAGCTTCTCCAGATTCGGTATCTGGCCGATATTGGCGCACTCGTCTATAAGACATCTCACATGAACAGGTAATCTGCCACCATAGACATCATCTGCCTTTTCACAGAGCAGGTTAAACATCTGAGAATAGATCATTGCAATAAGGAAATTGAAGGTAGCATCTGTATCCGACATGATCAGAAATAATGCTGTCTTCTTGTCTCCAAGCATATCAAGTTCCAACTCATCATAAGAAGTAATCTCACGAAGCTCTGCAATATCGAATGGAGCAAGTCTTGCGCCACACGATACCAGGATTGTCTTCGCCGTCTTTCCAGCAGCCAGTTTATACTTCTTGTACTGACGCACTGCAAAGTGATCAGGTTCTACTGCTTCAAGTTCGTCAAAAAGCATATCCACAGCATTCTTGAAGTTCTCATCTTCTTCCCTGACTTCCATCGAATTCAGCATCTCAAGAAGCGTCGAGAAGTTCTGTTCCTCTGTTGGTGCTTCATAATGAATATAAGCTATAAGCGCCGTATACAGCAGGGTTTCGGCTTTCTCCCAAAAAGGATCATTGCCTCTACCTTCACCTTTTGTATTAGCCATGAGTGCGGTCACGAGCTTTAATATATCCTTTTCACTGTGAATATAGGCAAATGGATTGTAATGCATCGACTTCCTGAAATTAATGGTATTGAATACTTTTATGTCATATCCATTCTTTTCAAGAGCATGTCCGCATTCATTTACTACGCTTCCCTTTGGATCAGTCACCACATATGAGCTGTGCATCTGCAGCAGATTCGGCTTGATACAGAACCTTGTCTTACCTGAACCTGAGCCGCCCACAACCAGCATATTCTTATTCCTTGCATACTTGGGATTACTTGGTCTCGAACTCATCGTAAGCCTCTCTGTCTGTGAGAGGATGATGTTGTTCTTAAAGCTGGGATCTTCGTAGGGTTCAATATCCGCATGGGTTCCCCACCTGGCCGAGCCGTACTCCTCATTGTGGCGGAACTTCTTTGCATTCTTGCCTTTAAGATATACAGCAAGTCTCAAAGCCAGCGCAGCTACAACGCCCACAAGAATATCTGTCGGGAAGAAGCTGGGCAGCGGATTTGAGAATGCTTCTTTGATACATCCATCTATAACAAGGCTCCTTACCTTTTCAGATGAATTGAAACCGTCTGCCAGTCTCCAGGCCTCTCCAAGGTTTGTAGCCACAAGGCCGAAAATGATATACGGAATGTTCAGGACTATCTTCTTTTTCAATTTCATCGTATTCACCATTTTATTCCCTCACCGTGTATCATTTTCCTTGAACTTTTCTTTTGCCTTATGTGGAGACTTTGCTATCTTCTTCAGCTTGTCCTTGATCTTTGCGACAACACTCTTTTTCTTATGAAGATTTCTCTCCATATAGTCTTCGAGAAGATTGTCGATTGCCTCTCTGTCCTTTGCCTTAAAGAAGCAGGTGTATTCTGGAGGTTCCTTATGCCTGCTCTCCACTATCGCAAAGTCTATGCCATAGGATTTGGCAAGTTTCTTGAAATCTCTAAGCCCCGCCTCATCAATATTTATTCGTGAAACGGTCTGATCCTGTCGGAGCAGTTTCTTTACAGACATCTTGCCATGCTTACCGAGGCCGCCACGGGCAGCTGCCATCTTCTTCATCAGGCGGCGTTGCGTAAGCTGACCTATCATTCTGAAAACGAATGATACGGTCTGCTTCCCGGCGTTGACGCCTTTATCCTTTGCTTCCCTTGCAACTTCCTCATTCATCATAATGAAACCTCTTTCAGATCATAAGAGCTGCGAATTTAAGATCTCCTGCTTTGAAGATGCCAAGCCTCTCTTCAAAATAAGAAACTGCATCATCAATGTCATCCTCAGTCATCGGCACGAAATCATATCCGTCTACCTTCATCACGAGAGCCGAACCTGCCAGATAGTCTGAGCCGTCAACTTCAAAGGTCTTCTCAGGATTAAAGAAAGCGATATACTCCTGGTCTCCCAGGAACAGTGACCTGTGATTATCACCCATCCTTCCGAATATCTGAAGGGCTTCATCGTGTGTGATGATCTTCATCTCACCGTTAGTACCAATGATCACGTCATTCCTGTCCTCTCTGATGTCTCCTGCAAAAGGAATTATCTTTCTCTCCTGAATGATCCCATCTGTGACCGGATCAAGGTCAATCCTTATGTTAAATGGTGCTGCCATAAACTGCTGTCTCCTTATCGTATTTTCTGTCAACGAGTCCCTTGTCTTTCTTTCTACCGTAGTGCTCTGTCATTATCTTCTTATAGCATGGGAAGCAGAAGCTCCTGCCATGCCCATACGGGCACGGCGAGCAGCAGTTCTGCGGTGAAATATTCCCCACCGGAGATACAGGACCAGACGGTACTTTAGTGATCGATCTCTCGCTTGCACTTCTGTGCTCCTTCCTTACAGGTACTATCATCTGGTCTCTCCTCCGCGGTTCTTCTTCACCACATCAGAAGCCTTTGCCTCTTTCTGCTTTACCTTCGACTTCTTGTCCTTCAGGCTGTCACGGAGTGAATCCTTCTCAGACACCCTCTCAGACTTTCTTGCAGCAATCTTCTCTGCATTCTTCTGGGCTGCCTTCTCCGTCATCCTCTGCTCGAACTTATCAGCTTTCTCAAAGATATGATCCTTGCTGTCATAGTGATAAGCCGTGTCTGTCAGCTGATCTTTCGGATTTACTACAGATGCATTCACATCGATCACCATGTCCTCAAGTTCCTTCGATGAGAACTGGCCCTCATCCTTTACGAGAATGATCTCGTGGATCGATGACGGAAGCACATAGAAGTCACCTCCGAGCTTCTCAGCTGCATCCTCAAGAAAATCAGGATATGCAAGCACTCCTGCTCCCTTCACCCTGCTCTCAACCGATGCCACATACATGATCTCAGGCTGACCGCCGCTGAGCTCTTCCGGTGTCATACCCATCGAATCAGCAAGCACCTCAGTCATGCCCTTGACCTCAACCGGGAATACCTTCGGAGCATTCTCAAGTGCGTCTGCCTTAAGCTGATCAGCCGTGATGCCGTAGTTTTCAAGCATGCTGTTTGTGACAAGGATACTGTCGAGCTGGTTCTCTTTTTCTGAAAGCCTTACCCTGTAGACTACTGACATATCTTCCATCTGCTCATGAGGCACGGTCTCAAGCAGCTCCTTATTCTTCTCTGTTGAGATGACTTCGAGTGAAAGCTTATCCTTAACCGCATTATAGTCGGTAGACAGTGATGCCATCTCTGCCCTGTCGAGCATGTTGAAGCCTTCCTCAAGCTCATCAGCAGCAATACGTGTCATGATCCCGTAATCTGCGCCATCTTTGAAATCCTGATATCTCTCATCAAGGTTGATATTCATTCCGATAAGGCCGTCCTTTTCTGTCACATTCAGCGCTGTATATCCACCATTAGGCAGTTCAGCTTCTTTTACCGTGGCAGTAACATCGTAGCCTCTGTCATTCATCTTCTCTTCGACATCCTGAGCGAATGCCTTCTGGAATGTTTCAAAATCCATTCTGTCTCTCCTTTTCGTGAGATAAGAAAAGCGCCGGGTCTCCGGTTCATCACCGGAAGCCTGACGCTTCGTTAGTAGTTATTCTTTTGTTCTGTCGTCTGTCTCTACCTGCAGGACTTTTCAACTTTCGACATTATACATGTTATCAGAGGTTGAAGGCATAATCAATGCATATCCGGGCAAATTTGGGCATAATAGGGCAAATTCAGGCAAATCCGGGCATGAATGGGCCCAAAAAGTTACACGATATTATTATAATCTTGTAATCATTGATAATTATTGACAACACCTATAGAGACATAGTTATGCGTGACCGCATACAGATCTGTTCCCGGACTTCCAACCCAGGTTCTTACTGAAGCTGTTTCAAATATCTGATGCCCATTTTCCGATTCCTTTACCGAATAATCTTCATCGTACATCATATCCTGTGATATAACGCAGTCTCTCATGATTCCCTTGCATTCATTCAGTTTACATCCGGGAAAATTTATATTCCATATCTGACGGCTCCCAAGAGGCTTTTCCATATATTCAGCCATCAGTTCATGCAGATAGTGGTCAGTAACTTCATGCTCTTCTACATTATATCTTGAAAAAGCGATAGACTGCACTCCCATGAATGCTCCCTCAAGCGCAGCTCCGACTGTTGCCGAATACTGGATATCAGATGCAATATTATATCCGTAGTTTATTCCTGAAAACACATAATCCGGTCCTCCCGGTATAAGTTTCAGGATTCCGACTCTCACGCAGTCTGCCGGAGTCCCGTTGCAGGCAAATGCCCTGACTCCATCTACAGGAAAGTCATACTCCCACGCTTCAAACCGGGTATGAACCGTCATACTGTGTGAGTTTGCGCTTCTCTGGCTGTCAGGTGCAACCACCCATACTTCTCCAAAGTTCTTTGCTTCTTCCGCAAGTCTTACAATGTCATCTGATCCTATCCCATCATCATTTGTAACGAGTACTTTTCTACATCACATTACTACTATCTGGTCATAGTCATCTCCTTTTATGCCAGCACATCTATCGTGTCCTTGTTCCTGATTATCGAGATTGTCACCACAAGTCCTGCCGTTATAAAAAGAGCTATCCTTATCAGCAGGTAGGCAGCTCCGAATCCACCTGTGGTTCCAACTGTCTCTAAATATTTTTTCCACAGGATCTCTGCTGGCATTGCTATAACGAAATACGCTGAGGCTGTATAGATGGCACCGGTTATTATCCTTGTCGCGACTCCCAGCTCATCAAAATCATAATCATCAAGGTCATACCTGCTGATGTTCGTTATCAGGAAAAATGCTGTAAGAGCTGCATATACGGCCGTTGTGAATACACAGTAGCCTACGCTATCAGGCTTTAATGACATGAATATCATCCCGCCTATGATCGCTATGAACAGCTCTGATAGTGCAAATGTCACAGCTTTCCCGACTTTTGGAAGATGGGTGAATGCAAGTACTATCAGCTCTGTCGCTACAAGAACCGTGATGAAGTTCATCCACGGATGGCCAGGTACCATCTTCTTCGTCCAGTCCTGAGTGAAATATAACAGAACACTTGCAAAAAGTCCTGTCACGTATGGCATGAATCTTGCCAGTGCCGTAAAGACACAAGCTGCCACTACAATACCGACCGAAATCGCTAACTCAATGATTGTGAATATTACTGTTGCCATAAAGTTCTCCTTTCACTTCTCAGAATCCTGAGGCCTTCTGTTCTGCAAGTACACGCTTATCACTGTTTACCCAATTGTCATAATAACTGTCCATCGTTATAGGCGCATTGTAGAGTGCTGCCAGCATATACTGCTTCATGTTCTTTACCTTTGTGTCGTTTTTCTTGAGACAGTCAACCACATACCCGATATGGAACTGGTTCAGTTTCATGAGCTGAGACTTCACCACATCCCGCGGCTTTGTATCTCCGCAGATCACGATGTACTGTCTCTTTGTGGTCATGATGCCTGTCATCAGATCTACTATGCCGTCAATAGTCTCCTTGTCATACTTGTACTGATCGCTGGTGACAAGATAGTCATACTCGATATTCTTCTTCACAAGCGATTCATAAACTTCATAATCGCTCTGAACGTTCGCATCTTTTCCCATCCCATCATACTGCGTAGCAGAAGAGATAGGATTTGATTTTATTAACTCAGTATTATTCTCTTTAGTATTATTAGATGCCGTTTCGCGGTAGTCTAGGATGCCGTTCTGCGGTAGTCTAGGATGCTGATTTGCGATAGTCTTGACTGCCGTTTTGCAACAGTCAGAGCCACTTTTTTCAGAGTTATCCACACAGCCCACACCGTCAACGAAGAAGTTTTTCACATAGATCAGAGCCGGTTTGCCCTGTCCCTGGTTGACACGCTCTATCAGACCGACACCGGTATCAATATCCAGCTTCCGAAATATCTTCTGTACCTTGGTCTTGCCTATGTTCAGCTCATTGCATGCATCCTCTATTGAAAAGTAGATAAACACGCGTTTTTTGGCATCTATCCAGTTATTCTTGATAGAAAGAGATACCCTGTCGAGCATTATTGCATAGGCCAGCCTGTCATCATTGTCAAGAGATTCAAATGCAGGTTCCGTAATAAGAGCCTTTGGCACTCTGACAAAGGCATGCATATTTGACTCGTCGCCGTGGAAATAATCAAATGTAATCGCCATTGGTCATTCCTCCTATCGTGCTACTCTGAACGGCGCAACGTGCGATCCCGGCAGACACGCTCCTTCATCAGGGATGAACTTCTTCACATAGATAATGTTCGGAATTCCCCTTCCTCTCTGGACTCTCTCTGCAAGGTCTACATCTTCAAGCTCATTCATACAATCTGAAATCTTTCTCTTTGACACTCCGAGATCTCCGGCCATCTCATCAAGCGGATAGATGACATAAGCCCTGTTTTCTTCATCATACCAGTCATTCTTCTCTGTCTGCTCCATCCTGTCCAGAAGAAGCCCGTATAAGAGCTTCGCCTGGATTGATATGCCTGAATAATAATCGTCTGTCATCAGTCTCTTCGGTATCCGTAAAAAACTGTACTGGTCATAGTTGTCGATTGTGAAATAATCAAAAGTTACCTTTTGCATGCTGTTCCTCACTCCATTTCTCTAGCAGTCCTAAAATGATTTCTTCTCTCTGGTCATTGGTTACTGTCTTCGGAAAAAACTGATCGAGCTTCCCCTTTGATAAGGTCAGCTTCCCGAATTCCTTCTTCTGTGGCAGGGCATTATTCAGTGTAAATATCAACTGATGCTGATCAAGATTGTCTGTGCCTCTGGCCTTCAGTGCATCAATCTGCGACTGACGAACCATACCATTCTCGGTGCAGTATTCGTAAATCCACTGTTGTACTTCCTTTGAGAAATACGAGATATCTACAGCCAGAAAAATAGCCAACCTTTTCTCGTCAACAAGTTTAAGCAACTCTGGTATTAATTCCGTCAGCCTTAAATATCTCTGAACTTGTCGGCCTCCCATACCTACTTCCTTGCCAATTTTTTCTCTTGTCTTCTTTTCCTGTGCATCTTCTAACTTGTGGACTTCAAGTCCACAAGTTAAATCAGACCTTTTTCCTTGTCTTATAAGCGCATCCATTTTCATTTTCAATGAATATGCTCTTTCACTTGGCAATATTTCTTCTCTCTGCATATTTGAATCTACCATAGCAATAGTAGCTTCATCATCAGACATTTCCTTGATGATAGCAGGTATTGTCCTGAGTCCTGCGAGTGTTGCCGCGTGCATTCTCCTGTGACCGGAAATCATCTCATATCTTGAATCATCATCAGGATTGGTTCTGACCGTGACTGGTACAAGAACTCCATTCTGTTTAATACTATCTACTAGATCATTCATATCATCATTGTCAAGCACTTTGAACGGATGATTCTTGAAAGGGTCGATCATATCTATCCTGATCTCAGTCTGTCCTTCCACCACATCAGGCACTCCGAGCAGTTCATTAAGTGATTCAAGATGTACTGGTGGTCTCTTCTTAGCAGCCATAGCTCATTACCTCCTGTGTCAGTTCTTTGTATGCGACAGCAGCCTTTCCTTTTGGATCATAGTCATATATAGTCTCTGCCATTTGGCTTGTCTCCGCAGCTCTTACTGATAAAGGAATTTCTATCTGAAATACTGGGATGGTCTTTCCATAAGAATCAGTAACAGTCCTTACAATCTCCTTTGCATAATTTGTTCTGCGGTCTACCATCGTAAATAGTATTCCCTCTATATCCAACTTGTGGTTCAGTCTGCGCTTCACCGTGTATATTGTCTTTATCAACTGCTGTAATCCTTTTATAGGAAGATACGCTGCCTGAACAGGTATCAGCACACTGTCGGCTCCTGTCAGAGCATTTAACGTCAGTACACCCAATGACGGCATACAGTCAATGATGATATAGTCATAGGAGGCTCTTACAAATTCCAGATAATTCTTAAGGATCATTTCCCTGCTCATTACATTGATCAGAGACACCTCGGATGCTGACAGATCTATATTAGATGGAAGCAGATCAAGATTCTCCCTGATATGCTGAATGCCGAATCTATCAGGAATTTCATCATCATTTATCACCATCATCAGTACATCCTTGACTGTATCTTTTATTGCATCAGGTTCCTGAAATCCTGCGCTTATAGTGAGAGATGCCTGGGGATCCAGGTCAATCATCAGAACCTTCTCACCCGAAGAAGCAAGTCCTGCCGCCAGATTGAGCGAAGTAGTTGTCTTCCCTACACCGCCTTTCTGATTTGCCAATGCTATTACTCTGCACATCAATCCTTCCTCCTGTACTCATTCCTTAGATATTCCTCAAAGATGCTTCTCTTTATCCTTACCATCTTTGTATCAATCTTATATACTGCGCCAGCCGCCCTTGCTCTAGTTACCATCTGTTTCTCTGAGAGACCGTAGTATTCGACCCCTTCTCTGTATGTAATGAACTCTTTCCTGGCAAAATCAAGGTCAGCATCATCAATCTGGTCTGAAAACTTCCATATATTTCCACTCATTATGCTTCCTCGCTTTCCGCTTTCTCTTTCTTACGTACATATCTATTCTTCGGGTGCTTGGCCTTATTGTTTGTCATTGGTGCTTGATGGAAATTCTCCAGAAACACATCAAATATATCTCTGTTGATAAGTACGGTTCCTTCCATTCTATATATCGCACCGGCTCTGTCAGCCAGATTCATGAGCTTCTTATGCTGCATACTGTAAACAAGCTCTGCTTCCTTATACGTCAGAAATTTCTTTCTCAGCCTTCTGATATCTTCCTTAATACCCTGTACCGAATCAATATCGTTATATTTCTCTTCCATAAAAATTATCCCTTCTGTAAAATCATCAGATGTATGAGAGCTCCGCTTTGATCCGCTACAGAGTCATGCAACTAAAAAAGACACCTTCTCTGTAAATATTAATGATCGGTTTAATTAAAAACTGACATAATACTTATAGAGAAGGTGTCCTGATTTCTTGTCCGAATCCTAACTTTCTTCCTATAAAAATTTTCAAGTGAGCCTGTCCTGTTCTGTCCTTCTCTGACTATTCTCTGCAAATATAAGTCAGATATTGGTCAGAACCCTATTTCTGAACTCATATTCGAGCAAAAATAGGTCAGACCTATAATTTTATAATAACATTATTTAGCACATCTTAGCTCCTGCCGGGATGTGGTTGTCGAGCATCACTACATGGAGTTCTTCTTCTCCGTTCCGCTCATCGACTGCCGAGATGATCATTCCACAGCTGTCGATCCCCATCATCTTCCTCGGCGGCAGATTTACTATCGCAAGTAAGGTCTTGCCGACGAGTTCTTCCGGTTCGTAATACTTGTGAATCCCGCTTAAAATGGTGCGTTCAGAGCCTGTACCGTCATCGAGCGTGAACTGTAAAAGTTTCTTGCTCTTGGGAACTGCAACACAGTTCTTGACCTTCACTGCCCTGAAATCCGACTTGCAGAACGTGTCAAAATCGACATCGTCCTGAAGGAAATCCTCGACCTTCACACCTGAAAAATCTATCTTTGAGTTCGGTGTAAAGAACCCTGTATTGTCCTCTGAAGAACTTCCGTTCCCCGCACGTACTTTAGTGTCATCTGCTTCGAGTGACTTGAGTGTAGGGAACAGTATCACATCCCTGATGGCCTCGCTGTTTGTGAGCAGCATGCAAAGCCTGTCAATTCCATAACCGATGCCGCCTGTTGGAGGCATGCCGACTTCCATGGCGTTCAGGAAGTCCTCGTCTGTGTGGTTGGCTTCCTCATCGCCTGCTGCCGCGAGCTTGTCCTGCTCGGCGAAACGCTCACGCTGATCGATAGGATCGTTCAGCTCGGAGTAAGCGTTGCACATCTCCCAGCCGTTGATGTAGAGCTCGAAACGCTCAACTTTTGAAGGATCGTCCGGCTTTTTCTTGGTAAGAGGCGAGATCTCAATCGGGTGATCCATGATGAAGGTAGGCTGGATCATCTTTGCCTCACAGAACTCGTCGAAGAAGAGGTTTACGATGTCGCCCTTCTTGTGATGCGGCTCATACGCGATGTGATGCTCGTCGGCGATTTTCTTTGCTTCCTCATCAGAAGCGACAGCGTCAAAATCTATGCCTGTCTGCTCCTTGATGGCATCTACCATGGTAAGTCTTCTGAAAGGCTTTCCAAGATCGATCTCTACGCCGGTTCCGTCCTCTTTATTTCCATAGTAGATCTTTGTTCCGCCGCAGACCTTCTCTGCGAGGTCACGGAACATGCTCTCTGTAAGCTCCATCATACCGTTGTAATCCGTGTAAGCCTGATAGAGCTCCATCAGAGTAAACTCAGGATTGTGCTTTGTATCAACGCCCTCGTTTCTGAATACACGGCCGATCTCGTAGACTCTCTCAAGTCCGCCGACGATAAGTCTCTTCAGATAAAGCTCGAGAGAAATACGAAGCTTAACGTCCTCATCGAGGGAATTGTAGTGTGTCTCGAAAGGTCTCGCAGCGGCACCGCCCGCGTTGTGAACGAGCATAGGTGTCTCGACCTCCATGAAGTTCCTGCCTGCGAGGAAGCTTCTGATCTCTGCGATGATCTTCGATCTCTTGACAAAAGTCTCCTTTACCTCCGGATTCATGATCAGATCCAGGTATCTCTGACGGTATCTGACATCTGTATCTGTCAGGCCGTGGAATTTTTCAGGAAGGATCTGAAGGCTCTTTGAAAGGAGGGTTACTTCCTTCGCATGAACTGAGATCTCGCCTGTCTTTGTCTTGAAGACAAAGCCCTTTACGCCGAGGATGTCACCGACATCATACTTTTTGAAGTAAGCGTATTCATCGTCTCCTAAATCGTTCCTGGTGACATAGATCTGCATATCGCCCTTCAGGTCGCGGATATTCGCGAATGAAGCCTTACCCATGACACGCTTGAACATCATACGTCCGGCGATAGAAACTAATTTACCTTCAGGGATGTCCTCTATTGGAACTACCTGTGTCTTTCCCTCCTCATCTACAGGCGGATGAAATTCGAGCTCGTCAAAATGCTCTCTGATATCTGTCGTGTGGTGAGTCTGGTCGTACTTCGTGATCCTGAACGGATCGCGGCCTGCTGCCTGAAGCTCCTTCAGCTTATCCCTGCGTACCTGTAAAAGCTGGTTATTATCCTGTGAATTATTTTTTGCTGGCATTCTAAATAAAAATCCTTTCAGTTATTCTCTTGTTTTCGTTCAGGCGTTCTCACCTGTTCTGTGAGCTTCAAGAATCTTATAAGTGAAGGTTCCAGCCTCAGTCTCTACTGTAACAGAATCTCCAGGCTCATGACCGATGACAGCCGCGCCAACAGGAGACTCGTTTGAAATCCTGCCGTTTAACACATCGACCTCGTTTGAACCTACGATATCGTATGTCTCCGCTTCGTCGTCGTCATCATCATCATCATCAGAATCATCCGTCTCCTGGATTGTTACGGTGTAACCGATGTTGATTTTTCCGGTGTCCACACCAGTATCAGCAACAACAGCGTACTTCAGGATCTCCTCGATCTCAGCGATACGGTCCTCGATCTTACCCTGCTCATCCTTTGCAGCGTCATACTCAGCATTCTCTGAAAGGTCTCCCTGTTCTCTGGCCTCACCGATTTTCTTTGAGATGGCCGGACGTTGTACCAGCTTTAAATCCTGCAGCTCATCCTCCAGCTTTTTCTTACCTTCCTCGGTCATTAGATTCTTCTTTTGCTCTTCCATGACAACGTCCTTTCTTTTATAAAAAATGCAAAAAATACAAATTATCCGCTAATATTGCTCAAATAGTATAAACGTATTGGAAATGAAAGTCAAGAAATAAGACAACATCAGAAAAATTCGTCTTCATCCTCTTCGTAGATGCTTTTTTCCTGCCAGAGCGGGGTAAAATTCTGGTCCTGCCAGAATCTTCTCTCCTTTTTCTGCGCAGTTGCTTTTTCGGGTTCCTCCTGAGCCGCATCACTGAATATCAGAGGCTCATCCGGTTCCCTTTTATTTTTTCTGAACGGTCCCAGCTTACTGTCCTTCAGGCGTCTGTATGCCAAAAGTCCCTTTTCGCCTCCGAACTCGTGCGTTAGCTCCTGGTAAAGCTTCTTCGCGTCATTATGATTTTCGGCATAGACCTTCAGAAAGGCAGAAAAGTCAAGTGACAGGCTTTCAGATATCTCATAGAGAGATTTCTTTCTGGAAAATTCAGCCTCCAGCTCTTCGATGCTTACCATCTCTCCGGCTCCATCCATACATCCGGCATAGATGGCACTCATTACAGTATCAAAGGCCGGAGCTGAATCAAAATGCCTGTGACCGATATAAATTACTTCAGACGGTTTTTCCGCCGAAAAAAGCTCATTTATTTTTGCGGCGATCGCAGCCGGACCGCGTTCATTTTTACAAAAAAATACCTCAGCTTCAGTTCTCTTCAGGATCTCACTGTAAAGCCTTGGTATCAGCCCCGTCCTGTTCTCATGATAGATAAAAAGCGCGTTGTCTTTCTTTAAAAAATCAGCGCCCTCCAGGCCATGATAGTCCTCGTTTTCCGCGTCAATAATAAAATTCATTGTCTCGTCTCCTTATAAGCCCCTGCTTTTACATTATTTCAGAACACATTCAAATGTGATGATTCCGTCCTTCCACGAAGCGTTTATAGTGCCGTTGTACTGCTTTACAAGGCTCTCTGCTATTGAAAGTCCTATTCCATAGCCGCCCTTGTCGACATTGTGCGAGGTGTCGGCCCTGTAGAATCTCTCAAAGAATTTCGAATAGTCCACATTTTTCCCTTCAGCGTATGAATTTGACACTAAAAGCCTGAAGCCCTTGCCCTTCTGCGCTACCGTAACATCGATGCTGCCCTTGTCGTCACAGTATTTTATCGCGTTATCTATAAGAAGCGTCGCGAGCTGCCTGATCTGGCTCTCGACCGCCTTCATATGGACATTCTCAGCAATATTCTGATTCAGTGTCTTTCCGGCATTCTCAGCGACCGGCACATAGCTCTTTACTGTATCCTTAATAGCCTCCGTGACATCAGTATCCACCCTGTCACCGGCGTCCTCCTTTTCCTCGGCGCGGACTATGGTCACGAGGTTCTGGATAAGTCCTGTCATCCTGTCCACCTGCCGCATCGTAGACTCAGTCCATTCGTCCTTTCCGTTCATCATCTCCTGAACCTGGGTGTTTGCCTTTATCACGGCGAGCGGAGTCTTCAGCTCGTGGCTCGCGTTCGTGATGAACTGCTTCTGCTGCTCGACATTCTTTATCTCCGGCGCAATAGCCTTATATGAGAGAGCCCGAAGCACGAGGAAGGAGATGATGGAACCGAAGCCTATCAGCATCAGCGCCATATAGAGGACACGGCTCGTAAGCCTTATCTGACTCGAGCAGTCGAGGAATACCACTATGGTCTCGTCACCCTGTTTCGCTACCTGATAATAATAGTCGCCGAAGCTTCCGAATTTAAACACATTATCAGTGACCATAAGAGCGTACTGCTTTGCCTGATCTACATCGATGGAAGCTATCCTGTCAGCCTTTATGTCCGTAACCTCGTTATTTTTATCAAAAATAACCGAAAAATACCTGGTGGCATACCACTGGTCCTTGTTCGAGAGGATGTTCTTCCCGCCTCCGAACATCGACTTTAAAAAGTAATAGATGCTGTCATCGGAAGAATCATAGCCCGAGCTGCCGCTGTTGTCAGTATCGTCAGAGGAGCTGTTGTCACTGCCCGCGTCCTCTTCTTTTATGACAGTCTTTACTGACGGAAGCTCACCGCCATTATCAATGATCGACTGAGTCACCTCATGTGCTTCTTTCCTCGTAACCGTCACAGTACCGATATAGATCAGCCCGCCAACCAAGAGCATTACTGCTATAAACGAAAGCATAGAGATGATCACAAATTTGTTTTTTAGTTTTTTTATCGACTGTTCATTCATATGGTCACCTCCATGGTGTTTTAATTATGCTGCCCTGGTATCTGAAAGCCTGAAGTTTCCGCCCTTTTCTCCCTCTATCGTAAGTCCTGAATCGATTGCTGAAAGCTTTCTCTTCAGATATGAGATGTAGAGCCAGACCGTATCCTCATTTGCCTCAGGTTCACTGGCCCAGATCTTCTGAAGGATGTCATCAGTAGAAAGCTCTCCGTCCGAGTGGATCATAAGCATCTGCATCAGTTCAAATTCCCTGATTGAAAGCCTTACTGAGTTCTCACAGGAGAGCTCCATCTCGTTGGCCTTCAGCGACACATCGCCAAAGCTCATATCCTGCGGGTTGTACTCTCTGCCTCTTCTCACCAGGGCCCTTACCCTCGCGAGCAGCTCCCTCATGTCAAATGGCTTGGCCAGATAGTCGTCCGCTCCCGCGTCGAGGCCCGCGACCTTGTCATCTACTTCGGTTTTTGCTGTAAGAAGAAGAACCGGCGTCAGGATATTGTTCTCACGCATAGCCTTCAGTACGCCTATCCCGTCGACCTTCGGCATCATGATGTCGAGGATCACCGCGTCAAAGCTGTCCTGCTCCAGGAAATCGAGTGCCTCCTGCCCGTCATAGGCGCTGGTCACATCATATCCCTCGTGAGTAAGTATCGCTGATTCCGCTCTGTTCAGGTCTCTTGTGTCTTCTGCTAAAAGTAATTTCATTTTATTTCACTCCCGTCTGTCTGTCTGTTTTCTTCAAAGATCATATCTCTGATGGTCTGCATCGAAAGGTCCGTGGACGCCAGCTCATCGGCGCATCTCTTCAGCTCTGTGGCTATAAGCTCCTCGTTTGACCTGCTGATGTCGTGCTTGTATCTGATATGGTGCTCGAGTGCCGCCCAGGTATCCTGAGATATCGTGCGCAGCTGTATCTCTGCGTAGAATTTTCCGTGCATCCGGAGTATCATATGATAGCTCCTGTATCCGTTCGGCTTCGCGTGCTTTATGTAATCCTTTTCCTCCATAACCTCGGCTCCCGGTAGCGCCCTCAGGTGATCACGGAATTTGTAGATATCGTCGATAAAGGCGCATACGACTCTGATACCGACTGCATCATAGATCTTCGTCAGGGCCGATTCTGTCGTGACAGGCAGCCCCTTTCTGACGCATTTCTCTCTCATGCTGTCCTCGTCCTTTATCCTCGAAAGGCAGTGCTCGACCGGATCCATCCCGTTCTTCGCCTTTATCTCTTCCCTCAGGGAATTGATATCGTCCAAAAGCTCCTTCTGTATTTTTTCAAGCTCGGGCCTGTACGGTCCGTATATACTTTCTTCCATAACTGATTAATACTCCTGCAGGTAATTTTTCATTTATTATAACTCAAATCAAAACAAAATATGTTAAAAAATAATGAATGATATAATAAAATCCTGAGTTTGAAACTTCATATGTCTCAAGGCCTTTTGGTGCGGAAATTTACAGCCGGCTTTGGCTTGTTTTCCGTACCATTTGTCAATTCCTGGCTTTTGGTACGGAAATCCATGGCTTGCCTTCTCTTGTTTTCCGTACCATATGCCAATTTCTGCGTTCTGGTACGGAAATTCATGGCTTGCTTTCTCTTGCTTTCCGTACCATTTGTCAATTCCTGGTTTTTGGTACGGAAATCCGCAGCTTGCTTTCTCTTGTTTTCCGTACCATTTGTCAATTTTAGGCTTTTGGTACGGAAATCCATGGCTTGCTTTCTCTTTCTTTCCGTACCATTTGCCAATTCCTGGTTTTTGGTACGGAAATCCACAGCTTGCTTTCTCTTGTTTTCCGTACCATTTGTCAATTTTAGGCTTTTGGTACGGAAATCCATGGCTTGCTTTCTCTTTCTTTCCGTACCATTTGCCAATTCCTGGTTTTTGGTACGGAAATTCATGGCTTGCTTTGGCTTGTTTTCCGTACCATTTGTCAATTTTGGTCTTTTGGTACGGAAATCCACAGCCTGCTTACTCCTGCAAGAAATTTTCCATTTATTATAACTCAAATCAAAACAAAATATTTTAAAAAACAGCGAATGATGTGATAAAATATAAAGACTGGCAACCGCGCGAAAGCGCGGTTGGTATGCGGTCTGCCTGGGGAGGCGCCGTGAACAGTAACTGACTATGAAGGAGAACCCTGTGATGACAAGTGAAGAACTGGTAAATAAGGCTCGCGAGGCCATGAATATGTCATACGCGCCGTATTCGCGCTTCAATGTAGGCGCCGCGCTTCTATGTGAGGACGGCTCCGTCTTTCTTGGCGGCAATATCGAGAACGCCTCCTACGGCGCCTCTAACTGCGCCGAGAGGACGGCATTTTTCAAGGCGGTCTCGGAGGGCAGAAGGAAGTTCACCGCTATCGCCATCTGCGGCGGTCCTGATAAAAATGACACCGGCTTCTGCCCGCCATGCGGCATCTGCAGACAGGTCATGCGTGAATTCTGCGGCAGCGATTTCAAAATAATACTTTCGGCGGACCGCGGCAAGCAGATAAAGGAATACACCCTCTCACAGCTGCTTCCTGAGTCCTTTGGCCCTGATAACCTCAACTAAGGGCGGCACACTTTCACAACGGACGCACTTGCGTGGACAATTGAGCTGCAGGTAACTTTCGCTGCAAAAGCAAAAGAAAACGGGTTCGCGTCGGACGCACTTGTGCGGACGATTAACCCCCAAAAAAGCAGTGCCTGTGAAACAGGAACCTCCCTAACAACCGCTGATTTTCAGCATCGAAGACGCGGCAAACGCGTGTAAGCGCGGTTGATCTGCGATCTGCCTGGAGAGGTTCCATGAATAGTAACAACCAAGGAGGAAAAAATGTCTGGCATACTCTACGGAATCGGCGTCGGCTGCGGTGATCCCTCCGACGTCACATATAAAGCAATAGCAACCCTGCAGGGCTGCGATACAGTTATTTTTCCATCAGGAAAAAGAGCCTACGACATCATAAAGGGCGCGTGGCCCGAAATAGATACTAAAAACCTGAAGTTTTTCAGCTTTCCGATGACTCACGACAAAGCAGTGCTCACTGAGCGCCGTGAAAAAATATACGAATTCATCAGGTCACTTTTATCCGATGGAAAAAATGCGGGCTTCGCGACTATTGGCGATGTGCTCGTCTATTCGACCTTTTCTTACATAAAAGAGCTCGCTGAATCTGACGGATTTACTGTCGATATCGTAAACGGGATCCCATCGTTCCTCTCCTGCTCCGGGAGGCTCGGGCTGATCCTCGGACAGGAGGACGAAGAAATCCATATTATCCCAGGAACCGCGGATTTAAATACTGCTCTCGGTCTTTCCGGGATCAAGATCTTCATGAAGCTCGGAAAAAGGCTTCCGGAGCTGAAAAAAGCTCTGGCAAAAAAGCCAGAGCATGAATTCCTTGGAGCTGTAAACAGATGCGGAATGCCTGATGAAGCCATCTATACGAGGCTTTCAGACGTTCCCGAAGAGAAATCATATCTGATGACAGCCTTTATCAGATGATCATTTTTCTGATGACTGCCTTTATCAGATGATCATTTTTCTGATGACTGCCTTTATCAGGTGATCATTTTTCTGATGACAGCCTTTATCAGATGATCAGCCCCTCTTTTTATCCTGCTTCTCATAGATAAAGCGCATTCCCTGAAGCGTCAGGTCAGGATTGTATTTGTCTATGACAGAGGTCTCCGCCGAAATCATCTTGCCGAGGCCTCCGGTAGCTATGACCTTCACATCCTTTACGCCGCTTTCCTTTATCATCTGGTGTATGATATACTCTGTCGCACCGATCTGGCCGTAAACAAGTCCGGCCTGCATGGAGGTGATGGTCTCCCTCGCGAGGATGCTCTTCGGCTTTTTTATCTCGACCTCAGGGAGCTTTGCGGCGTCTTCCCAGAGAGCCTTCGCGCTGATCCTGATCCCGGGCGCGGTAACTCCGTATTTAAACGAGCCCTTCTCATCGACAAAATCGTATGTCGTAGCCGTTCCGAAATCTATGACTATGACAGGCCCGCCATACAGCTCGTACGCGCCTGCCGCGTCAACTATCCTGTCGGCGCCTATCTGGCTCGGCACCTCAGTCTGGATATTGATTCCTGTCTTTATGCCTGCTGCAACTATCAGCGGCTTCGTGTCAAAATACTTGATGATGCCGCTCGTAAGCGAATGCATTACTGCCGGCACGACTGAAGCTATGATGCAGTCTTTTACTTTATCATGATCTATACCGTTGTGATAGAGGATATTTCTGATAGCGATGCCGTATTCATCAGATGTCCTGGCGACACGGGTATTCAGCCTGAAGTTGCCGATAAGGACACTGTCCCTGAATACTCCGAGGGTGATGTTCGTATTTCCTACGTCTACTGCTAATAACATTCTGTTACCCCGCTTATTAATACTCGTAAAACTCCTGAAAATAAGTCTCAAGCTCTCTGAAAAGCTCTCTCTGGTCCTTCTGGATCTGCTTGATCTTAAGCGGCGCTCCGATATTATCGTAAGTCAGATCTCCTTCTTCTGAATCTGTCATCAGATGAAGGCTTCCCTCCTGATCGAAATAGAGCTCGATGACGCCTCCGATGTCCTCCGTGAAAAGAACGCACATGATCTGCAACTCCTTTTTCACAGGATCCGGAAGGTTGTCAAAGTCCGGGTTCAGATAGTATTTTTTATTGTACGCGCTTGCCGCGCAAAGCACTACTTTGTCCTGATACATTACTTCACCAATGTGGCGTACATGATAGCCTTGATAGAGTGCATCCTGTTCTCAGCCTCATCAAACACAACAGACTGATCAGATTCAAATACCTCATCC
>JBJELA010000317.1:0-1567 GCA_051878915.1 Candidatus Weimeria sp. | reverse complement strand
ATCCTTCAGGACTCCCGGAGTATCTGTAAGGAAGGCAAGCTTGTCAGCCTTCAGAGCCTCAGCTATCGCTGTTGCAGCGTCGTCAGCGTTGATGTTATAGGTGTTGAAATCATCGTCCATTCCAATAGGGCAGACGATCGGGAGAAAATCTCTGTCCAGAAGGTCATAGAGAATTTTAGTATCTACTTTTTTGACATTTCCTACAAAGCCGATATCCTCGCCGTCAGAATACTTCTTCTCAACGTTGAGAAGATCTCCATCCTTGCCACTGATGCCGCAGGCCTTGACACCCAGGCTTTCTACCATGGTTACAAGGGATTTGTTTACCTTGTTAAGGACCATCTCAGCTATATCCATTGTAGCAGCGTCTGTAACACGAAGACCGTTTACAAATTTTGGCTCCATTCCCGCTCTCTTTACCCAGGTAGAGATTTCCTTTCCGCCGCCATGAACGATTATAGGCTTGAATCCTACAAGCTTTAACAGGGTAACATCCTGAATGACCTGCTTTTTCAGGTGATCGTCAAGCATGGCTGAGCCGCCGTACTTTATGACTATGATCTTTCTATTGAATCTCTGGATGTAAGGCAGTGCTTCGATAAGGATCTCAGCCTTTTTCATGACTGTCTGCATCTCTTCTTTTCTCATTATCATTTTTGTATTCTCCTGTTTGAAGTTGTTTCCGTTAAGCTCAGACTACGTCTTCCGTCAAGAGCGGTAGTCCGCGTTTATTTTTACATAGTCGTAGGTGAGGTCGCAGCCCCAGGCTGTTGCCTCTTTAGTGCCCTGCTTCATATCGCAGATACAGGTGACCTTTTCAGCTGATAAAACCTTTGTAGCTTCATCCTCACTGTAATCAGTGGCGATTCCGTCTTTTACAAGAACTATCTGACCGTGCTCACTCTCTACTGTGATATCAACCTTTGCCGGATCGAAGTCAGCACCTGAATAGCCAAGGGCGCAGAGGATTCTGCCCCAGTTGGCGTCGTGTCCGAAGATGGCAGCCTTTGTAAGGTTCGATGTGATAACTGACTTTGCAAAGGTCTTTGCCTCAGCCTTGTCTCTGCAGTGGATGGCCTTTACTTCAAAAAGTGCTGTAGCGCCTTCGCCGTCTCCCGCCATCTTCATCGCAATCTCTCTTGCGACATAGAAAAGTCCGTCCACAAATGCCCTGTAGTCATCGTCCTCTTCAGCGATTTCTTTATTTCCTGCTTCGCCGTTAGCGAGGACAACGCAGGTATCATTCGTAGAGGTGTCGCCGTCTACAGAAATCATATTAAAAGTATCGCAGACCACAGAGGAAAGCGCCTGCTGTAACAGCTGCTTCTTTATTGCTGCGTCTGTTGAGATAAAGCAGAGCATCGTGCACATGTCAGGATGAATCATGCCGCTGCCCTTTGCCATGGCGCCGATTGTTACAGTGGTTCCGTCGCTCATCATAATCTCTACAGCAACCTGCTTTGGCTTTGTATCTGTAGTCATTATAGCCTTCGCGGCATTAAGTCCTGCCTCCTCAGTATCAGAAAGCTTTCCGGAAAGGGCTTTTACACCAGCCTTTACTTTTTCA
>JBJELA010000316.1:0-1569 GCA_051878915.1 Candidatus Weimeria sp. | reverse complement strand
AAACCGGGGTTTACCATACGGCTTACTTACAGTCTGCCGGAACAGGACGCCCCTCATACTCAGGAGACTGAACTCTGCGAAGACACCGGCGATCACCATATTGGCGTGTCTGTAAAGTCTGTAAAGCATGAATACTTCCATGGGCAGTTCGACCTGCTGATAGACGAAAAACAGCGCCACGACGACTGCCGGACATACCGCAGGACAAGGCGTAACCGTAAACGATACAGAAAGCCACGCTTTAACAATCGTTATAAGAAAGACGGCTGGTTTGCTCCATCGGTTGAGAACAAGACACAGTGTCACACAGACATCTTTGCGATGTTCGCAAAGGTGCTGCTTATACAGTCCGTTACGCTTGAAACGGCAAGGTTTGACACTCAGCTATTGGAAGCTCAGCAGACAGGAAATAAAACTCCAGCAGGGACTGATTATCAGCACGGACCGAAGTTCAAGCTCATCAACCTAAGAGAAGCAGTCTTTACAAGAGATGGTTATACCTGTCAGATATGCGGCAAGTCTGTATCTGACGGAGTGATACTCCGTGTGCATCATGCACTGTACTGGAAAGGCGACCATACAGACAGGCTTTCAGGACTGATGACAGTCTGCGATAAGTGTCACACTCCAAAGAACCATCAGAAAGGCGGCAGGCTCTGGGGTATTACGCCTAAGATTAAGTCCATGGCGGGTGCTGCGTTCATGAACACGATACGGTGGCACATAGTAGACATCTTCAAGAAGCGGTTCCCGGGTATAGAGATACACGTCACGAACGGGGCAGCCACAAAAGCCTCACGGAGGCTGCAGCGTATGGCAAAGACACACGCTAATGATGCTTACTGCATGGGCAGGTTCAGACCGGGACATAAGGCGCACGAGGCTGTGTATCAGAAGCGCAGGCGCAACAACCGGGTGCTGAGTAAGTTCTACGATGCACAGTACATAGACGTCAGGGACGGTAAAAAGCGCCCGGGCAAAGACTTCAGCTGCAACCGCACGGATAGGTCTGTACCAAGGAACAACGCCAACAGCTTGCGGATATACCGTGGACGGAAGATATCCAAGGGACATTGCAACATCCGCCGCAGGCATTATCTGTTGCAGGCAGGGGATGCTGTCATGTATAAAGGCATCCGCAGGACCGTAAAGGGCCTGCACGGCAACGGCGCTAATGTAGAATTTGTTCCAGATGGCGTGCTCCCGAAATCAGCAAAGTCTGACAGGGTCACCGTTATCAGGTACGCATCCGGATGGCGGCTCCTCTCCCGGCTGAAGCCGGGAGTACCCGCCGCTATGTAAGTTTTAGAAAAGATTTAAATGGAAAGGTGTGATCATCATGAAGAGACTATATGCAGCGATGATAATAGCAGGGCTCGTAGTGGGGACTGCATTACCGGTCAGTGCACTGGCTGTAGAAAAAAGTCCGTCGGAAAGCGTTACAGAAGAAAAGGAGATGGAATCGCCGGCATCAGCAGAAGAAACAGTCGAGGCGGATACTGCCGATGACCATCAGACACAGATCCAGGCAGATGATGAAACCAGTCCAGCGGGCAACTCTACGAAAAC
>JBJELA010000315.1:0-1573 GCA_051878915.1 Candidatus Weimeria sp. | reverse complement strand
AATAAGGATCTGTCCGAAATCCTCCACTGCCTTGAAAACGAGGAATGCTCTCGCTGCCTTCAACAGGCAGTCACTCCTTACATGGACAGTGAAGC
Organism: Candidatus Weimeria sp.; assembly: GCA_051878915.1. Taxonomy (GTDB): domain Bacteria; phylum Bacillota; class Clostridia; order Lachnospirales; family Lachnospiraceae; genus Weimeria. Next base: position 1,478 of record JBJELA010000315.1, on the reverse strand, counting down.
CATAGAGATTGAGGCCTGATTCCTGTGCCTGCTGTAAGGTTGCAATATCATTTTCCTCAAGCCTTATCTGCTTGAAGGCGTCCTTTGCGTCTGAAGCAGCTTCCTTCTGCTCATCTGCCGCCGGTGCCGGAGCTGCCTCCTCTGCAGTCTTTTCTCCCTTGGCTTCGGCGAGGTAATCGTTAAGTCTCTTAATAAGGGCCGCGTTTTCCTCGTCACCCTCGTTCGAAGTCTGCTTGATATTGTCTACATATGCTTCAATAGCATCAAGACAGTCAAACAGGATATCGATAAGATTTGAATTTACTTTTACAGTGTCATTCCTGATCTCAGAGAATACGTCCTCCATATCATGGGTCAGATGCTGCATCTTCTTGAATCCCATGGTACCGGCCATTCCCTTAAGTGAGTGAGCAGCCCTGAAAATCTCGTTGATAACGTCCTTGTTCTCAGGCTCCTTCTCTAAGATCATGATGTTATCCGAAAGGGCCTGTATATGCTCATTCGACTCATCAATGAAAATGTCAAGATACTGTCCTACATCCATGTGTCTAAACCCCCAGTTCTCTACTGATAGCCTTTGCTATTTCTGTAATAGGTTTCACTTCGTCTGACAAGCCCCTGTCATACACCGACTTTGGCATGCCATATACTACACAGGACTTTTCGTCCTGAGAGATTGTATAGATATTTTTGCAGCACTTAAGTCTGCTTATTCCTTCTGTGCCGTCCGATCCCATTCCGGTAAGGACTACACAGATGATATTATCTGCCCTGACACGGCAGAGGGACTCGTACATCACATCTGCACAAGGACAAAGATTGTGAACAGGCGGACCGTCATATACGTGAGCGATAAGATCTCCCATCCTGTTTTCAGCAACCTCGAAATGCCGCCCGCCTGGAGCTATATAAACCGTATCCGGTCTAAGAATCTCCTGATCAGAGGCCTCTCGTACCTTTATCTGTGAATCCTGATCAATCCTCTCGGCAAGCGATGATGTAAATCCGGCAGGCATATGCTGCACGATCACCATCGGAACACCTATATGAGCAGGAAGCATAGGAATCATCCTGTGCAGGGCTTGTGGTCCCCCGGTCGAACATGCCAGGGCTACAAGAGAATAATTAGTTTTACTTTTCATTATAACCACCAGCAATTGAGATAATTATATCACACATGGTTTTTCTCATGAGTGCAGAGTGATCTGGCTTCAACACTTTTTCTCATGATTCCCGCTCCTTTTTCCTCTGTCTCCTCTGTTCATCAAACACATACTTTATGATACGCTCACGGAACCTTGGATTCTGGAAAACAAACATCAGACGATAAGAATATTTTTTGGCGTCCTCGTTATACCTTTTCTCAAGGATCTTTGCCAGAAGCTCCATCGTATCGTCCTCCACGCTGTCATTTTTTTCATCCTCCTCATTAGTGAAGATGACTCTCATAAGGATATATCTGGCATCGTTGAAATCCT
>JBJELA010000314.1:0-7308 GCA_051878915.1 Candidatus Weimeria sp. | reverse complement strand
AAAACTCGCTGTGTCTTCCTCTGACGTCTTATACTATAAAGCCTTTTACAGCCTTTGCCTACGGTCAGTATTTTTACGTTTATCCCCTGTGGGATAAATATCAAAAAAGTGGCCCTCATAATGAGAGCCACTGACATTTAACTTTTTAAACTTTTTTCAATAATTGAACATAATATCTCAGAGTTTTATAAATTTATTCTGATCTCATACTTCGTTCCCACAGCTCCAGTGTTATTCTTGACCTCTACGTAGTAAGTCTTGCTTTTTTTTGATATGTTATAGTTGTATGAAAATGCTGTGTTCCCTGTTATACCAGATACGTATTTAACTATTTTTTTATTGCTATTATATAATACCACATCACATCCCAGGTTCGACTTATCGATTGGAGTATCCAGATTGAATGAGACATTTATAGTTCCTTTTTTCTTTTTCTTTGCTTTCTTTGTCTGAAATTTGTAATAGTCCACGTCATCGGTCGACTGCAAAAATCCTGTTAATGACTTATTTATCTGTATATTATTTGCTGTGCTGAATGAGTTGTTATCCTCCGATTCGCAGGAATCCGAGGCTGTAAAGTTCGGAGTTATGCTGTATTCACCATCTCCATGCTCTGGTTTTATATAGAGATAGTAGACGCTCCCCTTTTTGGATGCAAAATTCTGCGTAGTGATCTGACTGTCATAACCCCAGTACTCATACAAAGTTGTCCTGGCTGAATTATATACCTTTGCACTTATTTCGCGATTGATACCAGAATTATTTGTATCCACATTCGGATTATTGATCGTGAAATTCACATACCCATTTGACGGCATGACAAATTTAAAGTAATCATCATCATTTCCTGATTCTGATCCATTGATTGTTGAGCCTGCCGTAATTGTATTTGCTTTTTCAAAGCTGTCATTTGGCTCCCGCTCCCAGTTACTGGCTGCTGTGACCCCAGCCATAATAGTATAATTCAAAGCATCATAACTGTTTACATCTACATACATGACTCCGCCTTTTTCGAGGCCGAACTTCGGAGTGGTTTCATTCAGGTCGCTTTTTCCCTGATATTTTACTGTGAAATCACTGTCACAAACGAGTACAGTTGCAGATGGATTTCTGCTGATCGCATTGAACTGGAACTCGACATATCCGGTTTCCGGCATTACGAACTTATACCAGTTATCCAGATTGTCGCCAGCGGTTTTTGTCGTGACAAATGTGTTTGCCGGGATCACTTCAGCCGATGCTGTGGTGGTAGCTGCCTTTGCCGGGATCAGGTTCAGTGAGAAACACATGGCGCCAGCCAGTACCAGTGAAATAAACCTCTTGAAAATTCGTGTCTTCATAATTGTTTTCCTCTTATGCTTCCTTTTAATAAACATCAAGTAACAATTATAGTTATACCACACTTTTATTTTTTTTGTTGAGAAATTTTATTTTTTCAGGAAAGATGATTAATTTTCAGCTACAACCCCTCCGTAAACCGTCGAATCACCTTTTCTTATCGCAGCAATTACTTGTTTGTAGACATTATCTGTTCCGGGATTCGGATATCCCGCGTAATATCCTACGATCTGTCCAGTGGATGGGTCCATATGAATCGTCCAGATAGTCGCTAAACGCTTTCCAAGAGGTATACCATCACTTATCTGAGTATAAGCTTTCCAATTAGACAGGTCAGTATCCGCGTAATACTTCTTGGAACCGTCTATCACCCATCTCCTGTCATCTCCATTGTGTATGAAATTCCAGACACCTACGCTGTCATTAACAAAATATGTATAAGTAAGTGTATTATCAGTATAATATGAATTTGCCTCAAGGCCCCCGTACTCTATCTCATAGTCCACGTATGCCGTCTCTGCAGCCTTCGCGGCGGCATGCGCGTTGGCCTTGTTCTTTGCCGTCCTTGCGTTCGCGAGCTGATCCAGATAGACCGGGACCAGCAGGGAAACCAGGCACCCTATTATGGCTATGACTATTATCAGCTCTACCAGAGTAAAGCCCTTGTCATTATACTTTTTCTTCATAGTGATCCATCTCCGCTTCTATAGATTACCCCTTCTTTAAACTATACACCTAAATAAAGTCTAGGTCAATCAGCTGGCGGACAATTGAACGCCCACAGAAGTCAGCCTGTGAAGCAGGAACCTCCCCAACAACCGCAGACTTTTAGCATCGAAGATGCGGCAAACGCGCGTAAGCGCGGTTGGTCTGTGGTCTGATTGGGGAGGTACCGTGAATAGTAACATTAAAAAAGCTCCCGTCGCCGGGAGCCGTTTATTTTTAAAAAAATGAACGAATCAGAAATCTGTGAAGTTCTTGTCTGTCTTTCCGTCGATCTTTAAGAATGCGCCCATTCCTTCCTTCTTATCGTGGGTATCGTTTACGACGCCGAAGAGGTTAGCCTCGAGCTCGACTGCGTTCTTGATGTCCATATCGTAGCCGTTGTTGATGGCTGCCTTTGCTACTGAGATAGCGTAGGATGCGTTTGACTCGATCTTTTCAGCCATAGCCTTGCAGGTCGGCATCAGCTCTTCCTTTGGTACGACTTTATTTACAAGGCCGATTCTGTAAGCTTCATCTGCTTTGATATTCTCACAGGTAAAAATAAGCTCCTTTGCTCTGCCCATTCCTACAAGTCTGGCAAGTCTCTGTGTGCCGCCGAATCCAGGGATGATTCCGAGTCCGCACTCCGGCTGTCCGAAAGTAGCGTTCTCTGACGCGATCCTGATGTCGCAGGCCATTGAGATCTCACAGCCGCCGCCAAGCGCAAAGCCGTTTACTGCTGCGATGGTTACCTGACGCATATTCATAAGCTTAAAGAATGGTACTGAAGCCTTCATACCGAACTTTCTGGCAGCCGGTGCGTCAAATCCGTACATCTCTGAGATATCAGCGCCTGCTACAAATGAACGGTAAGGATCGTCTGCGCCAAGCTTCTTATTAAAGCATGGACCGCCTGTAAGGATCAGGACCTTTATGTCATCATTTGCTTCGATCTCTGTGAGCGCGTCGTTTAACTCATCGATCGTCTCTGAGTTCAATGCGTTGAGTGCCTTTGGTCTGCAGATAGAAAGTACTGCTGTAGCGCCATCCTGCTCGATTTTCAGATTCTTGTAATCAGCCATTTGTTCCTCCATTTCATCACTAATGCAACTATTTAAACCACGGCCGTTCCGTGATTTCATAACTATTTCAATGATACGAGTCTGTTAAAAATTTGTCAAGGTTTAGTTGAACCCGATAAACTTCTGTGACAGATGATAGAAAAAGACGCCGAGGCGGCGGCCAAATCTGCCCTTGAAACGCATCGCGAAGCCAAGGACTCCGTAGCGGAGCTGGTGGTAAGTCCGGATGTCGTGATTTTTTATATAGAGCCAGAGATCCTCGATCTTCTTGTAGTTCTCCGTGTCATTGGACAGGTAGCCTATCGAGGTCGAGATCACTGTCACGGTCTCCAGGTATGAAAGCAGATACCTGCGCAGATGCGGCTCCTTTACCTGCCACGGATCGACGGCGTCTATCATCATGTAATTTACACGCAGCTGCTGGTCGATTCTCTTTATCATCGTCTGCTCGGCCACCGACTGGCCCTCGCGGCCTATGTAGTAGCGGTAGAACTCGACATTCATGTAGTAGATAGTCTTTACATGAACAAGCGGGATATACACATACAGGTTATCTACATAAAATGTATGCTTCGGAAGCTTGAGACCGCAATCCCTCAAAAGCTGTGTCCGATAGATAACGGAATGCATCAGGATGGAAAATCCCTTGATGTTATGCTTCATTCCGTCCCAGCCGATGATCTCGTCCTCCGGAAATAGCGGAGACAGGAGCATTCTTCTCTCGTGCCCTGTCGAAAGCTTCTCGTAGACGAAGTTCGAGAGATGCATGTCGACCGGCTCCTTCATCCTGGTGAATTCGCGGAGCTTTGCCAGGATCTTCATGTAGGCGTCCAGGTCAACCCAGTCGTCAGAATCAACGACCTTGAAGTAAACGCCAGTGGCCTCGCGGATGCCTGTATTTACAGCCTCTCCGTGCCCGCCGTTTTCCTGATGGATGGCACGGACGATATTCGGATAAGCCTGGGCGTATGAATCCGCGAGCTCGCCGGTCCTGTCCGTTGAACCATCGTCAACTATTATTATTTCCACATCTTCACCGCCCGGAAGCAGCGAATCGATGCATTTTCTCATGAAAGCATATGAATTATAGCATGGAACGCAAAAACTCAATATCTTCATCTTTTCTCTTTCCTCACCTATATACTTGTCACATCATCTTTCTCTTTTTCAGCACCGCGAGCGTTATGATGCTTGCCGCGAGCGTTATCAGACACAGAATCAGGAAACCGAACGGCGTATGCGAAAACGGCATCCAGCGGGAATCGACATTCATGCCCCAGAGTCCGCCAATGATCGTCGGAACTGAAAGCACGATCGTAACCGCGGCCAGATATTTCATGGCTACATTCAGACGGTTATTGATCACTGTACTCATCAGCTCACGGGTTCCGTTGATGATGTCACGGTAAATAGAAGTCATCTCTATCGCCTGCTTTGTCTCGACTATGACATCCTCAAGTATCTCCTCGTCCTCGTCGTACTGCTTGATCTTCGAATAACGTGTCAGGCGGTCGATTACGAGATTGTTGGCACGCAGCGACGTCGCGAAATATACGAGGTTGCTCTCAAGCTCGTGAAGGTCGATCAGGTCGGAATCCTCCATTTCATCGCTTACTTTTTCCTCGATCTCAGTACGCTGCCTGTCAATGGTACGCAGCAGTGACTGGTAGACCATGCTCGTGTTGTAGAGGATCTGGTAGGTGAAACGCATCTGCTTTTTCGTAGAGAATTCCTTGACATGATGGTCTATAAAAGACCTGAGTACCGAGGTCTCCTCTCCGCATACCGTGATGATCACGTCCTCCCGCAGAAGGATTCCGAGCGGGATAGTCGTGTAGGTGTGACGGTCATTACGCTCCTCAGCCGTAGGAATATCCACGAGGATCAGCGTGTAGCCGTCCTCCACCGAAATTCGTGAGCTCTCCTCTTCATCGAGTGCGGCGCGCACATCGACTATATCCATATCAAAATCACCGGCCACCTGCTCGCACTCGTCCGTCGTCGGCGCGGTAAGCTTTATCCAGCAGCCCGGTTCAAAACGATCTGTCTCGTGAATGACAGAATCGTCTGTCCTGAAAATATCCAGCATTGTGACTTATCCTCCATCTAAAAATCACCTGGTTTATGCATGCCGCTCGATAATGATCTCCTGATTCCATGGATTAGTCACCTGCCTTTCTTTATTCTCTTAATTCTCTGACATGGCATTCAGTATTTTTACAAATCTTTTTCTGTCAAAAATAACCGGGACCGGGTAGTACGGGTTTGCCTCCTTATACGCCCAGGCCGCGATCCTCGGGATGTCCTTCCTGTCTATCGGAAGATGCTTCGGGATTCCCATATCCGCATTCATGTCCTCGATGGCTCTGATGAAGCCCTGCGCCCTCTCGCCTCTAGAGCCGTCCTTCTCGATATCGCAGACTGACGCGAGCTTTGCCAGCTCCGGCATGACTGCTGCTCCATACTCCTTTAATACATAAGGAAGGGCGACTGCGTTTATCAGGCCGTGCGGCTCGTTTATCGCGACTCCGACTGCGCGCGCTATCGCATGGACATTGCCAAGGCCGCTTGATTCTACTGCTGTCCCGGCTGTATATGACGCGATCAGCATCTCTTCTCTAGCCTGAAGGTCCTCGCCATTATCATACGCCTTCGGAAGCGCGTCCATAATGGCCTCCACAGCGTCCTCGCAGTCCTCTTCGGTATCCTCGAGATGGTATGGCTTGTTCAGGTAAGCCTCTATTGCGTGAGTCAGCGCGTCCATTCCGGTGTAGGCTGTCTCTTCCGGCGAAAGGCTGATAAGAAGCGATGGATCCAGAACCGCCACGTCCGGCATCAGGTGCGGATCCTTGATTCCGAACTTCTGTCCTGTAGTGTTATCAATGATAACAGCTGTCGACGTAGTCTCTGAGCCTGTTCCCGCCGTAGTTGGGACCGCTATGAAAAACGGCGTCTCATGCCTTACATGGAGAAGGCCACGCATTCTTAAAAGGCTCTTCCCCGGGCGGGCTATGCAGGCAGCCGCTGCCTTCGCGGCGTCTATCGCGCTGCCGCCGCCGATGGCAATAATGGAGTCACAGTCATTTTTCTCATAGAACTGCGCGATCTCCTCGGCCTGCGAGACAGTCGGATCATTTCTGACCCAGTGATAGACCACGTAGCCCGTCTCCCTGTCGTTGATGAACGACTCGAAAAATGTGGTCTTTGAAACCTTCGGGCCCGTGACGATAAGAGGCCTGTCGACCTCATTTCTGTCCAGAATATCAGGTATGGAAAAAAGGGAGTCAACTCCCTCGATCTTCTCAGCAAGTTCAGTCTTTCCATGCATGATATGATGAGCTGCTATTTTCTGATATATTCTGCTAGTACATTCTAACGGAACGTCCATAAAAACCTTTCTATGCAAACAAAATCCAACTTTGTTATTTTAACACAGCTGTCCCAAAAAATAAACATTTTGTTATCCTGATGAGCGCCTTTACAGTAAAATCTCTGTTATATTTTTATTAAGAAGTAGGCTGGGGCAATTATTACGGGGTTCTGGATTTTTACGTACCAGATGGCGGTATGTGCGTTTTGGTACGGAAATCATGAGATGCCTGGCTGCCGATTTCCGTACCAGATGGCGAGAATTGGCTAATGGTACGGAAAACAAATCAAAGCAAGCCATGGATTTCCGTACTAAACAGCTAGAATTGGCAAATGGTACGGAAGTGATGAGATGTTTTGCTGAGGCTTTCCGTACCAGATGACGGTATATGCGTTTTGGTACGGAAATCATGAGATGCCTGGCTGCCGATTTCCGTACCAAATGGCAAGAAATGACAAATGGTACGGAAATCACGAGATGCCTGGCCGCCGATTTCCGTACCAAATGGCTGAAATTGGCAAATGGTACGGAAATCATGAGTATGCAAGCTGTGATTTTCCGTACCAAATGGCTGGAATTGGTAAATGGTACGGAAATCACGAGTATGCAAGCTGTGATTTTCCGTACCAAATGACAGAATTTGACAAATGGTACGGAAATCATGAGAAATCAAGCTGTGATTTTCCGTACCAAATCGCAGGAATTGGCAAATGGTACGGAAATCACGAGTATGCAAGCTGTGATTTTCCGTACCAAATGGCAAGAAATGACAAATGGTACGGAAATCACGAGAAATCGTGCCATAATTTTCCG
>JBJELA010000313.1:0-7317 GCA_051878915.1 Candidatus Weimeria sp. | reverse complement strand
CTGTGGCGGGAACAGATCGCAGATCTCTTTGATATCATGCACGTGACGGGCTCCCATCTCGCAGAGAAAGATCTGGTTCGACGGCTTTAAATGCTCGCGGATCGTACGCACGACTCCAAGTGTGGTATTAAAATTTCCTGGAGTGATCAGTACATCGTAAAAATCCTTAAGAAGCGTATTCAGATAGTATTTCATCGAGGTTTTGCCGTAGCTTCCGGTGATACCGATTATTTTTATCTGAGGGTTCGCGCGGATAATACGCTGCGCGTCGTGGATGTAATGCCTGTTTATCCCGGCCTCGAGAGGATGGTTTATCACGTTGCAGAGGATGATGATCTCCTGCACAGCGAACAGGTAAAGTCCTGTCCAGAACCACGCCACTCTGTGAAAGATCACGAAGAACACGACATAGATGATCACGATAGTCGCGATCAGTCTCCTGACTCTCGCCGTAACCACGAGCTTCTTCTTTGTCTCGGTCTTCCAGTAGAGAGTGTAGGCCATGATCATCGCGATCGACCAGATGATCATAACAACTGCAAGAATAAGCTGCAATGCCGGCACCTTCACCCAGTACTGCACAAGAAAAATAAACGCTGTCGGCATCAGAAACCGCTGTCTTTCAGAATTCCTGACGCCCCAGTTGAAATACTCACCGTTCTTATAGCCGTTCTGCTGGAACATCTGCAGGTTGTAGTGGAGCCCGGAAAACAGCGCCACCATAAGAAGCACAGTCTCAACCCAGCAAAGCGCCTGATATATAGTAATCAGCATAGGAAACTCCTTAAAATATCTTTGAATTCGCCCGGCTTTCTCAGATACGAAAAATGATCGGTACCTGTCAGCACATGCAGCTCGGAATCCGGGATAAGCCGGTCCATATCCTCTGCGTCCGCGATAGGAGTCGCCGTATCTGAATCTCCCCAGATCAGGCAGGTCTTATAAGGAATATCCGGCAGCCTGTATGTCAGGTCGTTGTTAACCGCACGGACCATACACTGCTTCATCATCGGAGACGAGTTTCTGTAATCCGCTGAGCCCTGCTGGCTCTGCCAGATATCAACTGCGTCCTTGAAAAAATAGTAGATCACCGGAAAATGGAACAGCGCCCTCTTGAAGTGGTATCTCCTGATGCTCCGCTTCTGCTTCGGCGTCTTCTCTCTCTGGATTCCGGCCGCGTCTATCAGCACGAGCTTATCTATCTGAAACGGCAGCTCATCCTTTGACAGGGAGCCGAGCCAGATCATGATCCTGCCTCCGAAGCTGTGTCCGATAAGTGTCGTTTTCTTTATATCGAGTGCCTCCATAAAATGGCAGAACCAGGCTGTAAACTCCTCTATGCCCCACGGCTCCGACGGTTCATCGCTGTCTGAAAAGCCCGGCAGGTTGAACTGGACGACTCTGTATTCGTCGCTGATATCAGCCGCGATGGAATCGTAGAGCTTCATATCAGTGCCCCAGCCCTGAAGGATAACGGCAGTTTTTTCGCCGCTCCCGGTTATTTTATATCTGATATTTTTTTCATCAACAATTATTTCCATAGCAGATGTATTCTACCACAAATAAATCCCGGTGTCACCCCGTCAGACTGCATTACGATATGGACAGCTTTTACATAAATATGATATTATTTTCATGCGATGGCATATCACATGGAGGCAGTATTATATGGATGAAGATTTACAGCCAAAGGTCAAATCGCTGTACAAAGCGCTCAGGCTGCTCGATTATTTTGATACCGGGCACAAGGAAGCCGGAGTTACAGAGCTCGCTGAATACAGCGGTCTTCTGAAGAGTACGGTGCATAACATCCTTCAGACATTCGAGATCTGCGGATTCGTCACTCAGGACAGCCGTACAAATAAATATATGCTCGGAGGAGCCGCCGTTGAGCTCTTCGCAAAATATCAGCAGACCAGGAATCTCGACTACCGTATCACCCAGTACATGCAGCAGCTCAGGAGCAGATACGCTCTGAATGTGTATTTCGGGGAAAAAGAACACGATCACGCCATATATCTCTGCGCAGAGCAGTCTTTTTATGATAAAAATGACTATCTTGGCAAAGTAGGCGCGAAGGTTCCTCTCCACTGCACGAGCATCGGCAAGATACTGCTTGGATATTCCACCGTGGGTGAAAAAGAAGAGTTTTATAAACGTCCGCTTGAAAAATATACAGAAAAAACGATCACTGACCCTGCCCGCCTCAAAAAGGAGATGGAAGAGATCATCTACCGTGGATACGCCACGAGCGACAGCGAATACCGTGAAGGCATGCACTGCATAGCCGTCCCTGTGCTGCAGGGAGACCGGGCCGTGGAATATGCTCTGGCTATGGCTTCGAACAAGGAGATCACCAGCTATATGCAGAAAGAGTATCTGCGTGACATGCAGGACGTGGCAAAGAAGATTGCGGGAATCCTGTCTGAAGAATGACCGGCTTTTTCATTGCTGTTCATCAATAATGAAAAAAATTCAAAAAATTTTCTAAAAAACTATTGACATTTGCCAGAAAAGATACTATTATGTGTTCAACATTGATGAACAAAAGGCAAAGGTGCTTAAAAAAGTACCTTTGCCTTTTTGTTTTACCCGGGTCAATGAAAACATCATGTAGAAGGAGGACAAAGCAATGAGTAAAAAAGTAGAGCCATATCTGATGTCAGTCCTGTCCAGCCGTCTTTACAGCATCGGACTAGAGATGACGAATACACTGATGAGGACAGCGAGAAGCCAGCTCATGAGTGTCTGCCACGATCTGTCCACAGCAATCTGCGACAGAAACGGCAAGGTCATCGCTCTGGCAGAAAGCATCCCGGTACACTGTGCGAACATGGGCCTGACAGTTCAGCCATGCTTCTCACATCCTGAAGGCATTAACAAAGGTGACCTGTTCCTGAACAATTCTCCCTACAACGGCAATACCCACCACGCTGATTACACCTATATAGCACCTGTCTTCCACGATGGGGAGCTGATGTTTTTCGCAGTGACCAAGGGACATCAGGCAGATATCGGAAACGTAATTCCGTCCACTTACGCTCCTACAGCCCGCGACATGTTTGAGGAGGGCGCAATCGACTGGCCATGCATCAAGATCCAGAAGGATTACAAGGATGTAGCCGACATCATAAAGATAGCGATGATGAGAAACAGAGTTCCGGAGATGTGGTACGGCGATTATCTTGCCTGCGTAGGTTCATCCCGTGTAGGAGAAAAGGAGCTCGAATCACTCTGTGAGGAGTACGGCAACGACCTGATCAAGGATTTCTGTGAGGCATATCAGGATTACGGAGCCAGACGTATGTCAGAGGAGCTGAAGAAACTTCCTGAAGGACATTATACATATGATATAAAAGCCGACGCCATCGAAGGTGTCGTACCTGAGATCAATATTCACATCATCTGCGATACCAAGCCTAAGGAAGGCATGATCGAATTTGATATGAGAGACAATCCGGACTCGCTTCCATGCGGACTGAATATGTGTGAAGCCACCACACTGGCGAGCGTCGTTACCGGAGTTCTGAACAGGATGCCATGCGACATTCCTTGTAACGACGGGGCAATGAGCCGGATCAAAGTGCTGATGAGAGAAGGCTGTGTTATCGGCAAATCAAAGCGTCCGTACTCATCATCTATGGCGACGACAAACCTTGCGGACCGCGTGATCTCCGGAGTGCAGGCTCTGATGAACCAGATCACTGATGAAAAAGGAATGGCAGAAGGGGGAGCAGTACAGTGTCCGGCAGTATCAGTCGTATCAGGTATTGACTGGAGAAAAAACAACGAGCCATATGTAAACCAGATCTTCTGCGGCATGACCGGAGGTCCTGCGGTTAACGGATATGACGGCTGGGTCACATATCAGTACCCTGTCACCGGCGGTGCAATGAACTGGAACTCAATCGAGGTCCTCGAGCAGCAGTATCCTTTTGAAGCAGTGTCAGAGGAGATTCTTCCTGATTCCGTAGGCGCCGGCAAATATGATTCAGCTCCTTCCTGCAAATTCGTCATGACAGCCCGGAAGGATCCTGTCACCTGCGCTTATTCGTGCGACGGTATTGACAATCCTCCAAAGGGAGCCTGCGGCGGACTTCAGGGCCACAAATCGGCAGCCTGGAAATATGACATGTCGAAGGGTGAGGAATCAAGAGTGGATCTTCCTCCTTTCGCAGAACCGGCCATCAAGCCCGGTGAAGCTATCGTATCAGAAAGCTCCAGCGGCGGCGGTTACGGTGATCCGCTCGAGAGAGATCCGGAGCGTGTCTGCCACAGAGTAAGAGAGGGCTGGATTACAAAGCAGTTCGCCCACGATATTTACGGAGTCGTCATCGATGACTCACAGGAGCATTACAAACCTGACTATAAAGCAACAGAGAGCTTAAGAGCCAGTCTCAGATCCCAGAGGAGGTAACAGCTATGTCTAAATATGCATGTGTTGATGTCGGCGGTACTTTCACAGATGCTGCCGTAATGGATGAAAATGGTGAGATCAACGTATTCAAATCCCCTACTACTCCTCAGGACTGGACAGAGGGTATCCTGGGAGCCCTGAAGGTAGCCGCTGAGCATTATGATCAGCCGCTTGAGGATTTCCTTGAGGATATCAGCGTCGTAAACGCCGGACTTTTCACTCACGGTTCCACTATTTCCACAAACGCCATAGTAGAGAAAAAATGCGGCAAGGTCGGAATACTCTGTACTGAAGGATTCAGAGATGTATTTCTCTTCAGAGAAGGCCCGAACAAAAATCCTTTTGATATGTTCCTTGATTATCCTGAGCCATTCGTACCTCGCTATCTGACTCTTCCTGTAAAGGAAAGGATCAACTCCGAGGGCGGCGTGGACGTAGAGCTGTCTGAAGAGGATGTCAGAAAACAGACCAGAAAGCTCAAGGAATACAACGTTGAAGCTATCTGCATCTGCTTCCTGTGGTCAACAGTCAACCCTGAGCATGAGAAAAAGGCTGCAGAAATAGTTCACGATGAGTGGCCGGAGGTCACCGTGGTTTTAAGCAGCGAGGTTAACCCGAGTAACCGTGAATACCGCAGATGGGTCTCAGCAGCTATGGACGCATCACTCAGAAAGCTGATCTCGACTTACGCAAACGACCTGAACACAAGATTAAATGAAAAAGGCTTCATCGGAAAAGTCGGAATGGTAAACTCAGCAGGAGGAGTAATGAGTACAAACGAGATCGTTGACAGGCCTCTGTACTCGCTTGATTCAGGCCCGTCAATGGCTCCTGTCTCAGGCAGAAGATTTTCCATGGATGACCTCGGCGAAAGCAACGCTGTAGTTTTTGACATGGGCGGCACCACATTTGATGTCAGCTGCGTGACCAACGGACATATTTCAGTATCAAAGGAAGCTATAATAGGAAATGAAATCCCTGGTATCTCGAGAGTAAATGTACACAGCATCGGAGCCGGCGGCGGAAGCATTGCCTGGGTTGATAACGGCGGAATGGTCCGTGTCGGACCGAGAAGCGCCGGATCAGTTCCAGGACCTGCCTGCTACAACAGGGGCGGCAACCTTCCGACAGTAACCGACGCCAACTGTGTACTAGGATTCCTTGACCCGGACTTTTTCAATGACGGACGCATGAAGCTGTATCCGGAGCTTGCAAAGGCCGCTATCAAGGAGCATATCGCTGATCCTCTCGGAATTACTGTAATGGAGGCCGCCTACACCATCTGGGCCACAGTCAATGTCAACATGATCGCTGCTATCAAGGACATCACGATCTGGCAGGGAATCGATCCACGTTCCTATGCCATGGTAGCCGGCGGCGGAGCCTGCGGACTTCATGCTATCGCTCTTGCCGAAGGACTCGAAATGGACAAGCTGCTGATCCCAAGGACAGCCGGAGGACTCAGCGCAGTTGGAGGAATCCTTTCAGATATTGTATCTGAGTACAACGGCAGTCTCTACACCAGGACAAATGACTTCAACTTCGAAGCTGTCAACAAGCTGTTAGGCGAGTTGAAAGAAAAGGCCAGACAGTTCTTTAAGAGAAACAAAATCTCTGAGGACCGTCAGAAGATAGAGGTGTTCATGGAGGCCCACTATCCTTTCCAGGTATATGAGCTTGCCATAGATATCACCCAATATTTAAATGATGATCTTGAGGTCACACCTGAGAGCATAAAAGGTATGGAGGAAGCTTTCCACAAGGAGCACGAGAGGACATTCTCGATAAAGGACGACACTTATCTCGAGTGCATTACCTGGAGAGTAAAGGCCATAGGAAAGCACGAAAGAGAAGCAAAGCTCCCGGCTATGGAAAAGGCACCTGTAGATCTGGCTTATGAACCTGCCAAGAACACAGGCACGAGAAAAGTATTTTTCAAGGAATTCGATGACATCAAGGTCACACCGGTATTCCACGGAGCCAGCCTGAGCTACGGAGACACAGTACATGGCCCGGCCATCATAGAGGAGCCAACCACAACAATAGTCATCCTTCCGGGATATCACGCAAGGATCACAAAATACAATAACTACTGCATTGAAAAGGAAGCAAAAAAGAAAGCGTAAATAAGGAAAAACACTTTGATGAATTATTTCTTGTTTTTCATACTACCTCTCTTTTTTAGATCGCGATGACAATCGCGATCTTTTTTTGTGTTTAATAAGTCTTTTCGGATGAAAAACGGACTATCATAATAAAAAAAGACTGTGAGAAATCTCACAGTCCTAAAAAGAGAGGGAGTATGAAAAATGAAAAAACGAAAAACAATCAATCAAAGTGTTTATCTCTTTGACAATTATTACTATACTAGCAGTTCGTGAAAAAATTGTGGACCTAAATTAAACAAATTAAGAACCGAATTAAAAATCTATAAACAATGCTGTTTTACAGCCTTGAGCAGATATATCATTTTCATCATCATTACGTTTCAGGCCAAAGGCTGCCAGGCATAAAAAAAGGACTGTGAGAAATCTCACAGTCCTAAAAGAGGGGGAGTATGAAAAACGAAAACAATTTCCATCAAAGGTTTTTCCCTTTGACAATTATTAATATACTCTCAGTCTGTGAAAAAAGTGTGGACGTTCTTTTAAAAATTTATTTGTTTTCAAAATGTCTGATCCTTTTCCTGAATATAAAAAATGACCATTACACTGTCATTTTAAGGAACTGCTCCACTCTCGCGTCCCAGGTGTGGTTCTTAAGCGCTTTCTTATAGCCGTTCCAGGCTATATGCAGAAGTCTGTCCTTGTCAGAAAGAAGCGCTTTGAGACGGACCGGCAGCTCTCCAATGCTCTTTTCATCCAGATCAAAGAGAATTATGTCCTCACCGTCAGTGTAGT
>JBJELA010000312.1:0-7395 GCA_051878915.1 Candidatus Weimeria sp. | reverse complement strand
TCTGCTCTACGATGTCAGGGGTAAGTCCCTCGTCGACCTTATAGGCGTCATCCTCAGAATACCTGAAGTCATACATGGAGCGGTCAATATCAGCTACCTGTGTCTTTTCCTTCATTCGGCATTACCTTCTTTTATGTATTTCTCAAATCCGTTCTCGTTAATATCGTCAACCATTGAGGCATCACCCTCGGCGATCACTTTTCCGTCAGCGAGGATATGAGTCCTGTCGACCTTTAATGATTCAAGGATCCTGGTAGCGTGGGTTATGATAAGAAGCGCGCCGCCAACTGTCCTCTTGTACTCCTCGATTCCGGCGCTTACTGTTCTTACAGCGTCTACATCGAGACCGGAATCTGTCTCATCGAGAATGGCAAGCTTTGGTTTAAGCATCAGAAGCTGAAGGATCTCAGCCTTCTTTTTCTCACCGCCTGAAAATCCGACGTTTAAGTCACGCTCAGCGTAAGACGGATCCATATCGAGAACCTTCATCGTCTTCTTCAGGTCCTTCATGAAATCCCAGGCCTTGATATGCTCTCCGGTCTTATTCTCCAGGGCTGTGCGGATGAAGTTGGCCACAGAGATACCAGGAACCTCGAGCGGGTTCTGGAATGACATGAAGATACCAGCCTTTGCTATTTTATCAGTGGACTCATGAGTGATATCAGCCCCGTCAAAAATGACCTTTCCGTCTGTGATCTGATATCTCGGATCACCCATGATCGATGAACCAAGAGTTGACTTTCCAGCGCCATTCGGTCCCATCAGTACATGAACCTCACCTGCGCCTACACTTAAATCTATTCCGTGAAGGATCTCTGTGCCCTCTTCTGCAAGCTTTACTTTGAGACCTTCTATCTGAAGGATATCTGACATCTTATCTGCCTCCGTTCTTTAATATAATCATATACTATCACTTAACAATTCATTTTCCCATTGTATTTACAACCAAAGCTAATTATACATATAGGGGGTATCCATTACAATGAACACTTTCTAATAAATGATGTATTTTTCTCTGTGCAAAAAAAGGCCGGCTAAAAAGCCGGCCCCGTAGTTATTTGGCATAATCAACGACACGTGATTCACGGATCACGTTCACTTTTATCTGTCCAGGATACTGAAGCTCGTTCTCGATCTTCTTTGTAATATCCCTTGCCAGAAGCACCATATCCGCATCAGATATTTTCTCAGGAACTACCATGACACGAACCTCTCTGCCTGCCTGAATAGCAAAAGATCTCTCGACGCCTTCAAAACTGTCTGCGACGTCCTCTAACTGCTGAATTCTGTTTGTATAATTCTCTAAGGTCTCACGGCGTGCGCCTGGGCGCGCTGCACTAATGGTATCAGCAGCCTGAATAAGAAGCGCAATAAGAGATTCCGGCTCGCAGTCTCCGTGATGGGCGGCTACTGCATTTATTATCACCGGCGATTCCTTGTACTTTCTGCAGATCTCAACGCCTAAAGCCACATGAGACTGTGACTCGGACTGATCCTGCTCGTGATCGACTGCTTTACCTATATCATGTAACAGTCCCGCACGCTTAGCCAGGCGTGTATCAACTCCCACCTCTGCGGCGAGGAGTCCAGCCAGCTGTGATACCTCTATAGAATGCTTCAGGACGTTCTGTCCAAAGCTTGTACGATATTTAAGCCTTCCCAAAAGCTTTATCTCTTCAGGATTAAGTCCATGGACTCCGGTATCCAAAGCCGCCTGCTCACCCTCCTCACGGATGGTGTTATCGACTTCCTTCTTTGCCTTCTCAACCATTTCTTCAATTCTGGCCGGATGAATTCGTCCGTCAACGATAAGCTTCTCCAGCGCGATACGGGCCACCTCACGGCGAACCGGATCAAATGCCGAAAGAACTACTGCTTCCGGAGTATCATCTATGATAAGTTCTACGCCTGTCAGTGTCTCAAGGGTACGAATATTTCTTCCCTCACGGCCAATGATACGGCCCTTCATCTCATCATTTGGCAGCTGCACAACTGAGATAGTAGATTCCGCGACATGATCAGCCGCGCATCTCTGGATGGCTGTAACAAGGATTTCCTTGGCCTGCTTGTCAGCCTCATCCTTTGCCTGAGCCATCGACTCTTTTACGTACTTGGCAGTGTCTGCCTTAACATCGTCTTTTACAGTATTCAGTAGAAAATCTTTTGCCTGTTGGGAGGTAAGTCCTGAGATTCGTTCGAGTTCCTGTACCCTTTGCTCGCTCAGCTTCGCTACCTTCTGCCGTTCCTTCTCGAGATTCTCCTCTCGGCTAACAAGAGACTGTTCCTTTCTGTCTGCGCTTTCAAGCTTTTTATCAAGATTTTCCTCTTTCTGCTGTACTCGCGATTCACTCTTTGAAACTTCTGCTCTGCGTTCCTTGATCTCTTTTTCGAGCTCATTCTTAGAACGCATCGATTCCTCTTTTGCCTCGATAAGGATCTCCCGCTTCTTCGTTTCAGCCGTCTTTACTGCCTCGTCTATAATAGCTCTGGCCTGCTGTTCGGCTCCTCCTACCTTCTGTTCCGTGACCTTCTTATGATAGGAATTTGTAACGAAGATGCTCACCGGAACTGCAATCACCAGCGTCACCACTACTGCGATTATAATTCCAAGCACAGGAGCACCTCCTTAATAGGTATAAAATTTTACCAACTTAGTTTACATTATTCATTTAAAAGTGTCAAGGATAGATATTTAGAAAAACTTTTGATATAATATACCTATGAATTACAAGAAGTTTACATTTACCGCTGCCATATTTCTGACAGTTGTTTTTTCATTTTTTATTTTTGAATTACACCCGACTGCTGCTGACAAGCCGAAGCTTCTGACTCTCTACGTGCAGGAGGATTCAGGCGAATACAACACCGCGCGGCTGACGTTTTCATCCACTCATGTAGGAGTATGCTACATCTACCGCAAGGTCAGCGGCGGAAGCTACTCCCGTATCGCGTCAGTCCACTCCTCAGGCGGCACTACGTCCTACACTGATAAAAAGCTTCCGAAAAAAGGCGTGTATATATATACCGTCCGCTCAAAAGGACTCGGCATCAGCGGGGATTCCTTAAGCAGCTATGACCATGAGGGCCTGGCCACGATCAGGGGAAAGTCCATCGTCACGGCCGACATCACAAATCTCCACGCGAAGATCAGATGGACCGCAAATGACAATGCCACGAGCTACACCATCTACCGCAAGATTGATGATGGAAGCTGGAAAGCGATAGAGACTGTGAATAAAGACCGCTCTACTTATACTGATGTCTACAGCAGTACCTTTACAGGAAATGACAAGAAAAACGTCCTCCTGAACAGTACCTACCTCGATACCTCTTCGCACACCATCAGCTATACAGTCCGCGGAGTCCGCAGATACACTGATTTTTCAAAGCGAAGCCTCTCCCCGTATGATACTAACGGATACTATAACTTCGAAGCTCCTATCATCGTAGACGCGGATACAAACAAGAATGGCAAGGTCACCATACTTTTTACAAGAATAAATCACGCGACCAATTACCTGATCTCGTCCTCCAAAAAGCTTTCCGACGGAAGCTATAAGCGTAAGACCATGGCAACCGTCCGTCAGACAAAGGAGACCTATATCAGCTGTACCTTTACACCTGAGAAGGGCTACGACTACATCAATGTTACAGCTGTCGCGACAAGGAACGGAAATGAGATAGAAGCCACCTCCTACGATGGATTTACGACGTCAGAGAGAAACTATCAGTATCGTAAGATTCTTTTCATCGGAGACTCGATCACCTATGGAAGTCCTTACAAGACTGATATCACCCGCTATATATTCTCATATCCATGGAGGATCGGCGAACTGACAAATGCTTACTATTACAACGCGGCTATCCCGGGTGCCACGATGGCATACAAATCCAGTTCAACAGCTTCTTTCCACCGCTACAGGATTATCTCAGATGTTGTACCTCAGATAAAAATGGGAAAGACGCCTATCGCCAGCAAAGGACTGCTTGAAACAAACTCCAGGACCTTTGAGGACTTCGATACGATAGTCATCTGCGCTGGTACGAACGATTACACTGACGGCATCCCCGTAGGAAAGTCTTCCTCAAAGAGCCAGAGCACCTACTCAGGCGCCCTGAACCTCCTGTTGCAGACAATCCAGAAGGCTGACAACAAACGGGTAAAGAACGGCAAGAGCCACATAACGGTCATCATGCCTGACCTCTTCTACAGCGACCGCTGTACCTCGTTCACACACAGGATGAGCCGCTATTCGACGAAGAACAGTATAGGATACACCCTGAAAAATTACAACGACGCCAAGAACAGAATTCTGAACATCTACAAAAAGAAAGGCCTCAGAGCTGTACGCTTCAAGACCTCATCGTTTGTTAATCAGAAGAACTGCCCGTATACCACGGCTGATAACCTGCATATGACGAAATACACCTATGAAAAAATAGGAAACGCCCTGGCGGATGTAATCATCAGATACTGGAAAGCATCATCGTAAAAGTGAAGGGAATCTCGATTCCTGAGCAAAATCTAAAGACTCATACCAGAATACGATCCTGTCAGGATCGTATTTTTTTACGGTTTCCTGGACTGAGCCGCTGAAATACCTCAGATCTATCATGACTATCCTCTTGAATCTGCTTATCAGATACGGTACTGCCGAATTCGCGAAGGAATCCTTTATCATGAAAAGCACCTGGCCGTCTTTTTTCTCGGTGTTATCTATTACAGCAAGTCCATGATTCCCGCCCATATACACGTTGTACTTGTTCTTTGTCAGCAGGTATCCCGGCTCATAGAAGCTCGTTGCCTTTCTGTCCTGAACGAGTTTTCCGTCTCCCGAATAAGAATAAGTGATTGTTACATGATTCAGATTCGTAGGTATTATCATCTGGTCGTATGAATTTGAAAAAATCGGCACTTTTTTATAGAGTGAGCCCTGAAATCTGTTACCTACCTCCATAGGGACAAAGACCACATAGTCGTTTATCGGGTAACCGATAGATGTCAGATAGTCCTTTGAAGCCAGATAAGCCCCATACGAATTGTAATGATGGTCAGTCTTAAAATATGCTTCCTTGTCAGACGTAAGCAGATTCTCCATTGAGACAAGCGAAAGATTATCGTAATCCCTCGCGTTAGCGAATACCTTCTCACGAAGCTTCATATCATCCAGATACGGAGCAAAGTCAGGGAGCTCCTCCGGATGAACCGAACCCTTCGGCGGGATCAGGCAGAGATCGACAGGTTTTCCTGTGTCTTTTGAAAACTTCCCGATAATCTTCGAGATCAACATCAGATGCTCATCAGAATAGTCGTTATCGGTCTCCTTTTTGACATAATCTCCCTTGGTATTAAAGTAGGTACCATTCTTGTCATAGTGCATCATAAGCATGTCCATAACTGCCGATGTCTCCACAGAAGCAGTTTTCAGATATGACTGATCCTTTAATCCTTCCTCCATCTGCTCCTGGTATGTGCCATCCATGATGCCATTAACGGAAACAGCCGGAATCTCAGCCAGGGTTCTGTTCTCTATTTCCGAATAATTCTTCTGCTTGTGAGCAGTAGAAAAAAGCCCTGCCAGCACAAGTCCCTGAAGTATGATAAATATGTAGAATCCATTGTTCGTTTTATTATCTGCCATTCACTGGACCTCCTTAAAATCTGAAGTAAAGGAACGGATTAAATGATTCGGATATAAGGATAAGGACCGAAACAAAAAGCAGCAGAATGGAGGTGACCATCTGCAGATCACTTATCTGCTTTCTGCCGCGCCTCTTCGTCTTGCTGTCCAACCACATAAAAAAACGGTGAGGCAGGCTTGTTGCGCCAAACATGCCTGCAATAATGATTATTATCGTACTTCTCCAGTAATAGATGGTCTGATATCCGCTGGATGTATGATCAGAGCTGAAATCAAAGCCCGCTTTCCACGCTGATGGAGATAACAGCTTTTTTAAGTATATGAGAGCTTCATTGATATCAGTGTGTGAGAAAAGTACCCAGCCGCAGACCACGAAGAACATCGTGACTATAACTCTGATAAACTCAAGCTTCTTTGGCAGCTTCTCCCAGACCCTGAGCATAAAGCATTTTTCTATAAAGAGAAGAACAAAGTAATAAAGTCCCCAGAGAACAAAATTCCATGAGGCGCCATGCCACAGGCCGGTAAGAGACCAGACTATGAGAAGATTTAATATCTGTCTCGCAAGTCCCTTTCTGTTTCCTCCAAGCGGTATATACAGGTACTCGCGGAACCAGGTCCCGAGAGTCATATGCCATCTGCGCCAGAATTCGGTTATGCTCTTGCTCACATAGGGATAATTGAAGTTCTCAGGAAAATGAAAACCAAAAACCCGTCCAAGGCCTATCGCCATATCCGAGTATCCGGAGAAGTCAAAATATATCTGGATCGTGTAGCAGAGAGCCGAAATAAGTACCATCGGTCCTGTCATATTCTCTATATGAATAGCTTCGATATCCTTATAGAAGGAACCGGCTGTATTGGCGATCAGGACCTTTTTCGCAAGTCCGATAGTAAAGCGATACAGTCCCTGAGCGATTTCAGGTGGATTAAACCTCCTGCTGTCCACCTCCTCTGAAATATCCTTGTATCTGACGATAGGACCGGCGATAAGCTGCGGGAACATACACACATACATGCCAAAATTTATGAAGTTATGCTGTACCTTCACCTCGCCCCGGTACACATCTATCGTATAAGACATGGTCTGGAAGGTATAAAACGAGATTCCTACAGGGAGCGCGAGGTTTAACAGCTCAAATGTGCTGCCTGTCAGATGGTTTACTGTCTTCAGGAAAAAATCAGCATATTTGAAAAATCCGAGGATTGAGAGATTCCCGACTATGGACACCACAAGAACAGCCTTTGTGGCCTTCTCATTTTCCTTTGACCTGAAATATCCTATGAGCCTGCCATTTACATAATCAAAGACTGTCGAGAACAGCATAATAAAGATATATACAGGCTCGCCCCAGGCATAGAAAACAAGAGAAGCCAGAAAAAGAAAAAGATTTCTCAGCCTGTTGGGGATCAACAGATATATCATGAAGACTATCGGGAAGTAGATAGTCAGAAATACCATGCTTGAAAAAACCATACTTCCTCTCCTACTTCACTTCTTCCTTGAAGGTCTTTTCGAGATCTGCCGTTCCCTGCCCGATAAAGTACCCTACTGTCCCGTTTTTCTGTGTCAGAATGTAGCTCTGCACCATCTGAACCTGATCAGATGAATACTCCTGCATGGTTTCCTCTCTGTTTTTCTGATGATCCTTTATCGCGGACATCAGATCCGCGGTATCATCGGTATCCTTAAGCGAAACTACCGCCAGCTCCGGTGCTGTACCGTCGGACGCGTAAGCATAGTAATAGGAGC